>CAZVAD010000082.1:0-12609 GCA_964624645.1 uncultured Mariniphaga sp. | reverse complement strand
CTATTGCGGTTTTTATTTATTTCGCTACATTAGACAAAAATTATAATTCCTTCATCCTGAAAATCATAAAAATGAAAGGTGGTTATTTTGCTGTATTGCTTGGCTTGGTGCTTACAGTGTTAGGTTGCAGTGTTGAGAATGTAGCCTGGCCGGAATCAGGAAATGAGTCAAAACCGTGGACCCGCTGGTGGTGGCCAGGGAATGCAGTTGACCCTGAAAACATTCAGCGTGAATTGCGTGAAATGGCTGACGCTGGCATCGGCGGAGTGGAAATTACTTCGATTTATGGCGTTCGTGGGGAAGAAGAGCGTTTCATTGAGTATTTGTCGCCGCAGTTTTCTGAAATTTTGAAATTTACGATTAATGAAGCCGGGAAACTGGGATTGGGCGTGGATTTTCCGCCCGGCAGCGGATGGCGTTGCGGCGGCCCGTTTGTGCCCCGCGAAAAAGGGCTTTGGTCGTTGCGGATGCACACTTTTGAGCTTGCTGCGGGAGAGCAGTTCAAGATGCCTTCTGAAATAGAAATTACAGCAGCCCTCTCTTTTGTGGATTCACAGGGGAATATTACAATTCCCGAATTGGACAAACCATTTTTTGCACCGTTCCCGGGAAGAATTTATCTGGCTGAGCATTTTAAAAATTCAGACAGGGTCAAGCGGCCCTCCGATGGAGGAAAAGGATGGGCAATAGATACTTTCAATGAGGAGATTACCACATGGTATCTCCATGAATTCTGGGAAAGGCTGAACATCGGAGAAGGTTTACTCCGCGCATTTTTTCACGATTCATTTGAATATTCGGGAGATTTCACGACCAGTTTCATTGAAGAGTTCCGAAAACGGCGCGGATATGAAATTGTAGAATTCCTGTATGTTCTGGCGGGAGACTGCACTGATAATGAGCTGATTGGACGGTTGAGATCGGATTATCGTGAAACGTTGTCGGATCTGGTGCTGGAGTCGTTCATTCAACCGATGACGGAATGGGCAAACCATCACCGGAGCCTGAACCGTAACCAGGCGCACGGTTCTCCCGGGAATATTCTCGATTTATATGCAGCATGTGATATTCCGGAAACGGAAATCTACAAATCCGGAAACAGGACTCCCGATGAGATTTTGGTGAATAAATTTGCCTCTTCTGCCGCGCATGTTTCCGGCAAAAAACTTGTTTCTTCTGAAAGTTTTACCTGGCTTGGAGAGCACTGGAAGGTTGGCCCCACAGATTTGCTCCGCGCCACAAACCGCTTGTTCCTTGCCGGGGTTAATCACATCTTTTTTCACGGAACCTGCTATTCGCCTGCTGATGCCGAATGGCCCGGCTGGCTGTTTTATGCGGCGGTTCAGATGAACAACCGCAATCCGCTGTGGCGTGAAATGCCCGCATTTTTCAAATATATTGAACGCTCGCAGTCCATTCTTCAGAAAGCTCAGTTGCAAAATGATGTGCTTGTTTATTGGCCTTTTTTTGATTTTGCTGCAAGTGAAGGAAAGCTTTTCAACAGTACGAACATTGACCGGGGAGACGATTCGCCGTGGTTCAGAAACTCCGCATTTGCAGCGCTTCTGAAAAAACTTGCCGAAACCGGTTATTCCTTTGACTATATTTCAGACAAGCAACTGCTGGACTGCCAGGTTGTTGATAAAGAAATCGTGACCGGAGGGAAGGCACGTTACAAAGCTGTAATACTTCCTGAAACGAAGTATCTTCCCGTGGAGACTATGAAAAAACTTTTGGGGTTTATTGAAAATGGCGGGAAAGTTTTTTTCGACAAACACCTGCCGGCAAGTGTTCCCGGTCTGAATAATCTGAAAGAAAGGGAAGAGGAATTTGAGCATATTAAAAACAGGATAGATTCTGAAAAATATACCGGAAATGTGATTGATCTGCTGGAACAAAACGGAGTCAGGGAGGGGAATTCTTTTTATGAAAAAGGATTTCATTCGCTGAAACTAAGCAAGGATGACGAAAACTGGTATATGGCTTTTAATTTTGGAGCAGAAACGCTGGATAAGTGGGTGAAACTGAACGGCGCAGTTAAGGAATATTTATTCTATTTCCCTGAAACCGGAGAGATTTCAAAGGCAGCGCATCGTGCAGATTCCATCCGCCTGCAACTTGAGCCGGAGCGGGCTGTTTTTATTCGTTGCGCCAAAAACAGAACCGATGCTCCCGCATTTCATTATGCAGATCCGGTTTCGGAAGCTATTGAAATTTCCGGGTTGTGGAAAATCCGTTTTTTGGAAGGCGGACCGGCCTTACCTGATGATTATAATACGGAACAACCCGTTTTCTGGACAGACACCGGAGATGAAGAGATGATTCGGTTTGCCGGAACTGCCTGTTATGCTGTTGATTTCGAGTGGAACAGCAATGCTGCTTCAGGAATTTTGAGCTTTGGTGAGGTGAAAGATTGCGCCCGGGTAAAGCTGAATGGTAAAAGCTTTGGAACTCTGTATGGTCCTTCTTTTCGTGTAAAAGTTGACAATTTGAAATCAGGAAGGAACAGTCTGGAAATTGAAGTTACCAATGTGGCTGCCAACCGGATCCGCGATTTGGATATTCAGAAAGTGGACTGGAAAAAATTCTACGACATCAATTTCATCAGCATTGAAAGCAGAGCATTTGACGCTTCGGACTGGAACGTGTGCGAGGCGGGTTTGTCGGGGAAAGTCAAAATTATTCCGACAGACTGAACGGATTTATTCTAATTTTGGTTGAAATTCAAAAAACAACATAAAATGCGTAAACTTTTTATCGTATTACTGGCCATTCCTTTATGCTCCAGCGGGCAGCAGGAGTTTTTCAGGTATTTTACCGAAAAATCGCTGCGCTTTGATTTTCTGCTTGGCGGAAATGCTACAGAAGTAACCGTATTCCCTCAGCAAATGAAGCAGGAACCGTATTGGGCAGGTTCGCTCAAAAACCTGAAAGACGTTTTTAATTACGGCACATATCGTTTCAAAGTTTACGATGCCGCAACGGATAAATTACTGTTTTCAAAGGGATTTTGCACGTTGTTCCAGGAGTGGCAGACCACTGCCGAAGCAAAAAAAATCAACAAAACATTTTATCAGGCAGTCATTTTTCCCTATCCGCGCGAGAAGGTTCGGCTTTCAATTGAAGCCCGCCAGTGGGAAGGTGATTTCAAAATCCTTTATGAAACGGAAATTGATCCCGATGACTATTTTATTTTGAAAGAGAACGTCCGTTCTCATGAAACGGTAAAAATTCAACAAAGCGGAAAGCCTTCCGAAAAAGTGGATCTGGTCATTCTCGCCGAAGGCTACACACAGGCGGAGATGGACAAATTTGTTGATGATGCCCGGCGTGTTACAGGGTATTTATTTAACGAAGAGCCTTTTAAATCCGAAAAAGACAAGTTTAACGTGACGGCAGTTTTAACTCCTTCTGCCGAATCGGGCACGGATATTCCGGGCGAGGGAATTTATAAAAACACAGCGTTCAATTCCACTTTCTACACTTTCGATATTGACCGTTACCTCACAACCAGCGACATGAAATCAATTTACGATGCCGCCGCATCGGTTCCCTGGGATCACTTGTACATTCTGGTCAATTCTGAAAAATATGGGGGCGGAGGATTTTATAATTTTCTGAGTGTCTGCACCTCGGATAATTATTTGACCAAAGAAGTATTTGTACACGAATTCGGGCATGGATTTGCCGGATTGGGCGATGAATATTATTCCTCAGCTGTTGCCTACGAAGAATTTTACAACCTGGAGATTGAACCGTGGGAGCCGAATCTGACCACTCTTGTTGATTTTGGCGGAAAATGGAGAGACATGCTCAAAAATTCAACGCCTGTGCCCACGCCAAGAGAAACAAAGTACAAAAAAACGGTTGGTGTTTTTGAAGGGGGCGGCTATCTCGATAAAGGCATGTACAGCCCGTATATTGATTGCCGCATGAAAAGCAACAATGCCGGAGAGTTTTGTCCGGTTTGCATCCGGGCAATTAATCAAACCATTGATTTTCATTGCAAATAGAATTTATCAGGAACTGTTTCGTTAAGAAATTCAATCTTTTTTATGTAAAATACCTGCAATTGCGGCCCACAGACTTCATCCCTGTTTCTGAAAGAAGTTTTTCTTAAGTTTCTTTTCAAACCGGAATAAAGAGGAGATAAAGAGTTGTCTTTCTGAAAAAAGAGTAATCTTTGTCTGTATAAATTAAAAACAGGTTAAAATGGAATTGGATAATTCGAATGTCTATGAACGCATAGAATTCTACGACGCGGAAGTTACCGATCAGCTTTCGAATTGTTATGCAAATATGATAACTGTTCTGGGAGAGGATGTTACCCGTGAAGGGTTGGACAAAACTCCCGAGCGTGCCGCCAAAGCAATGCAGTTTTTGTTGCAGGGATATAAAAATGACCCGGTAGAAATCTTAAAATCGGCAATGTTCAGGGAAGATTACCGGCAAATGGTCATTGTGAAAGATATTGAGATATACTCTTTGTGCGAACATCACCTGCTTCCCTTTTATGGCAAGGCGCACGTGGCATATATCCCGAACGGAACCATCACCGGATTGAGCAAAATCGCACGCGTTGTGGATGTTTTTGCACGCCGCCTTCAGGTTCAGGAACGGCTCACCACACAGATTAAGGATTGCATTCAGAGTACCTTGAATCCTTTGGGGGTTGCGGTTGTTATTGAAGCTCACCATTTATGTATGCAAATGCGTGGAATTCAGAAACAGCACTCCATCACAACAACTTCTGATTTTACCGGCGCATTCCAGAAAGATGCCACCCGGTCGGAGTTTATAAAACTCATCAGCACAAAATTCAGTTAATTCGGATTATAAAAATTCGATACAGACCGGAGCCGGCAATTTGAGTTCAAAGCCGGTAGCTTCCGGAATGCCGGTTTCAGGACTGATTTTATAAACCACAATATTTCCGCTGTGCTGGTTTGCAGCAATCAGAAATTTGCCGTTGGGGCTTAATGTGAAATGCCTCGGCCACTCTCCTCCGGATGAAACCGTTGTCAGCAGGCTCAGCTTTTTTGAAGCCGCATCAATCCTGAAAACCGAAATGGAATTGTGCCCCCTGTTTGAGGCATAAACAGTTTTTCCATCTTTTGACACATGGATTTCAGAACAATAGTTCGTACCCTGAAAATCATCAGGCATTGCATAAACCGTCTGGATAATTTTTGTGGTTTTTCCGGTTTTCTGCAAAACATTCACGGTTGAAATCAATTCATTAACAACGTAAATGACCGGTGCATCGGGATGAAAAGTAATATGCCTCGGCCCTGACCCCGGAGGTATAGAAACAAACTGTTGTTTTGCCGGTTGAAGCTTCCCCTTTTTCAGTCTGAAAATATTCAGTTTGTCGGTTCCGAGGTCGGCGCTGAAAACCTTTTTTTCGTCAGGCGAAAACCGGATAGAATGGGCGTGCGGCCCCTTTTGCCTTGCCTGATTTGGCCCGGAACCTTCGTTCTGAATCACTGATGCAGCCGGTTTCAGGCCTCCGTCCTGTTTTGTGCCGTACAAAGAAACCGAACCGCTGCCGTAGTTGGCAACGGCAACAAATTTCCCGTCGGGTGAAACATCCACGTAGCAGGGGTCAGACCCGCCGGACGGCTGCCTGTTAATAAACTGCAGCTCACCGCCCGGGAGAATCTCATAGGCTTCTACAAATCCTTCCCGAATTTCTTTATTGTGCGGACGGGTAACTGCATAAAGCATTTTTTTGTCCGGCGAGATTTTCAAAAAGGAGGGGTTTTCAATCCCGCCAAACGTTTCTGACAATGAAATTTCTCCGGTTTCACCGTTAAGCTCACAGAGGTAAATTCCTTCAGCTCCTTCAGAGGTGAAGGTTCCCACATAAAACTTTTCGGGATGAACGGCATGTGCTGAAAAGCCTAAAAACAGCAGGAAAATCAGGTTGAAAATTAATTTGCTTTGAGTTCTCATGGTCTGTAATTTAATATTCCCGCCTGAAATACTCTTTTCCGGCGTTGCACACAGGGCATTTGTAATCTTCCGGCAAATCGGCAAAAGGAATCCCCGGAGGAATGCCCGATAAGGGCTCACCTTCCTCAGGATCATATTGGTAACCACAAATTGTGCAGGTGTAAATGTCCATGTTTTTTTCTGATGCACTTTCCTTTTGTTCTGCTTCTGCGGGCGCCGGACTTTCACTTTTATCCACCGGTTTTTCTTTGTCCAGTTTTTCTTTTTCAATGTAAGTCGGAGCGTTTTTTGGCGACAGCATTTTATACTTTTCCCGGTAATAGGCATAAGTCAGAGGTTCTTCATCAGAGATTACATCGCTGTCCAGCACCTCGCCGATGATCAGCAGATGAGACCCCACATCCAATGTGGAAACCACCTTGCAGTCAAACCAGGCAATGGCCGAATCCAGTATGACCGGAGCGCCTGTAGCCGCAGTTTTTATTTCCAGATTTCTGAATTTATCGACATCACTTCCCGACATAAATCCAAATTGACCGATGAGTGATGTGTCTGCATGTTTTCCCAGCACCGAAACAGAAAAAACTTTACTTTCAAGAATTTTGTCCACCGAAGAATTTTTTTTGTGGCAGCTAATGGCAATTTGCGCGGGGTCTGATGTAACCTGAAAAACGGTGTTGCCGATGTATCCGGCATTTTCATCATTGTGCCGGGTGGCAACAATATACAGTCCGTAGGACATTTTGTGGAAAGCTCTGTATTTCATTACGATATATTTAGTGAGTTCTGTTTATATTCATTTTGAGTGTTGCTTGTTTTGCTAAAATAACCTCTCAGGAGGTAAACATGTTAATTTTTTTACTTCTAATGAAAAATTATAACATAAAAACAAAATGCTTTGGGAATTGACACCCCTCTGTTTTTGTTAATTTTTAGCGATTTGAACTATTCTTTCAAAATATTGTTCCAAAACGGGAAAATAATTAAAAAATATTCCTAAATTGGGACAGATTTTTACGTTAGTGGACGAACGAAAAAATTATTTATTATGGAAAAGTCAAAAAATGTGAAAAGATACAAGATATTCGTTGTTGAAGATAATGTTCTTTACGCACAAGTAATTAAAAAACAGCTTCTTGACCATGACTACCAGGTCAGGGTTTTTTATAATGGGAAGGATTGCATTGACAGTCTTGCCGATATGCCCGATTTAATCACCCTCGATTACACATTGCCCGATATTTCAGGGCATGAAGTCCTGAAAGAGATTTTAAGGAGATTGCCCGATGTGCATGTCATTGTCATTTCTGCTCAGGAAAGCATCAATACCGCCATTGAACTGATGAAAGCCGGAGCATACCATTATATCACCAAAGGCCCCGACACACAGGAGAAGCTCACGAATATCATAAAAAACATTTACGAATCCGACCAGATTAAAAAAGAGAATATCATTCTGAAAAGCGCCATCAGGGATCATTACAGTTTCCGGAAATTGATCAAGGGGAACAGTCGTGAAATTGATTTGGTTTTTGATTTAATGGATAAGGCTGTCCAGACAAATATTTCGGTATCCATTTCGGGCGAAACAGGAACCGGCAAGGAGTTGGTTGCGCAGGGAATACATTATAACTCAGCAAGAAGCGACAAGCCTTTTGTGGCAGTCAACGTTTCTGCAATTCCGGAGGGATTGGTTGAAAGCGAATTATTCGGGCACGAAAGAGGTGCATTCACCGGCGCCGATTTCTTGAAAATTGGCAAATTTGAACAGGCAAATGCCGGAACCCTGTTTTTGGACGAAATTGCTGACCTGGATTTGAACCTCCAGTCGAAGTTGTTGCGTGTCATTCAGGAACGCGAGCTGGTGCGCCTTGGAGGTTCCGAAATCATTCCGTTGGATGTGCGGATTGTTACGGCAACTCATAAAAACCTGCCTACACTGGTGAACTCAGGGAAATTCAGGCAGGATTTATATTACAGGCTTTTGGGATTGCCCATTGAATTGCCGCCGCTGAGGCAAAGGGGAAATGATATTATTTTGCTGGCCAAGTATTTTGTGGATGAATTTTGCAAAGAGAATAAACTGAATCCAAAAAACATTACCGACGATGCCAAGAAAATTCTCCGGAAATACCATTATCCCGGAAACATCAGAGAGCTGAAAGCGGTCATGGAGCTTGCCTGCGTGATGACCAACACCAATTACATTAAACCTATCCATTTGAATATGAGCGTTGATGAGAGCATGCAAAATCTTCTGTCCAGCGAAAAATCCCTTGAAGAATATAATCTTGATATTGTCTCCCACTTTCTGAATAAATACAATCAGAATGTCCGGCTTGTTTCCAAAAAGCTGGGAATCGGCAAATCCACAATCTACAGGATGTTGCAGAAAAGAGAGATTTCATTGAATTGATTTTCACATTGTTTGTGCTTTAGCAGAAAACTCAAAAACATTATCTACCCGGCGCTACAGGATGTTTGCCATTGGAGTTTATTTTGAAAAATCAGGAGATACACTGAAGTTCAGAATCGCCCTGATAAAGAGAAGAAGAAAATGGTTTGCCGGGCTATGGGATTACCCTTTGGATTTATTCCTTAAAATGGCTGATGCGTAATCTGAGTTCAAGGTCAGGATGCTCAATTTATCTTAACGAAGTTATCTGATGGAATCGGCCTTGTAAAAGTGAATAAAACCAATGGTGAAACGGAGAATGAAATTATTCTGAAAGATAGGAAGCCGGAATATGAAGTGGATGAATTGGGCGGATATCTTTTCTATAAGTCAGGCGGCAAAGAGATTTCAGCATTCAGGTTATAGAGGTTTAGGTTCAAAATAACCCATAAAATGTACGCTGAAATTTTGCCAAAGCCGAAGTTTAAAAACATAGGGTTGGTCTGTTGGTAAATAGTACGGGAGCATTATAATTTAAAGGGCGGATGAGAAACAATTCTTATCCGCCCTTTTTCAATATTTGTTGGAGTATTCTATTATCTGATATTTGCCTGAGCGGCAGCCACCCGTGCAATAGGAACGCGGAAAGGAGAGCAGCTCACATAATCCATTCCCACGCTGTCGCAGAACATCACGGAAGATGGTTCACCACCATGCTCGCCGCAGATTCCGATCTTCAGTTCCGGATTGACCGAACGGCCTTTTTCAACGCCCATTCTGACCAATTGCCCTACGCCTTCCTGATCAAGAATCTGGAAAGGATCATTTTTCAGGATGCCTTTCTCAATATAAACTTCCAGAAATTTTCCGGCATCGTCGCGTGAAAAACCTAAGGTCATCTGGGTGAGGTCGTTCGTGCCAAAGGAGAAGAACTCGGCTTCTTTGGCCACCAGGTCGGCAGTCAACGTTGCGCGCGGAACTTCAATCATGGTTCCCACAAGATAATCCACTTCCATCCCTTTTTCTTCAAAGACTTTTTTGGCCGTTTCATGGATAATATCGGCCTGAAGCTTATATTCCTTTACATTACCAATCAGCGGAACCATAATTTCAGGGTGGGTTACCACGCCTTTCTTCTTCAGATTTACGGCAGCTTCAATGATTGCCCTTGCCTGCATTTCAGTAATTTCCGGATAGGTAATTCCCAAACGGCAGCCGCGGTGCCCAAGCATCGGGTTAAACTCGTGGAGGCTGTCAACCAATGCTTTGACTTCATCCAATGAAATTCCCATTTCCTCGGCCATCTCTTTCTGGTTGGCTTCTTCGTGGGGCACAAACTCATGCAGTGGCGGATCAAGCAGCCTGATGGTTACGCCGTAACCCTGCATGGCTTCGAGAATCCCTTCAAAATCTTCCCTTTGGAAAGGAAGGAGCTTATCGAGCGCTTTGCGCCTTTCAGTCTCACTTTTTGCCAGAATCATTTCACGCATGACCTTGATTCTTTCGCCTTCGAAGAACATGTGTTCCGTGCGGCAAAGGCCAATACCTTTTGCCCCGAATTGGCGCGCAACATTTGCATCTTTTGGAGAATCGGCATTTGTGCGGACATCCATGCGGGTATATTTTTCTGCCAGTTCCATGATTTTTGCAAAATCACCGCTCATTTCCGGATCCTGGGTTTTGATTTTTCCTTCATAAACCTTTCCGGTTGTGCCATTGAGGGAAATCCAGTCGCCTTCGTTGAATTCTTTTCCGTCGATAGTCATCACGCGGGTTCTGTAGTTGATTTTCACTGCTCCGGCGCCGGAAACACAGCACTTGCCCATTCCGCGTGCAACAACGGCAGCATGTGAAGTCATTCCGCCGCGCGCCGTGAGAATTCCTCTGGCAATGTGCATTCCCTCAAGGTCTTCGGGTGAGGTTTCCACGCGCACCAGAATAGACTCGGGATATTTTGCCGCTTCATCGGCAAAGAAAACAATCTGTCCGGTAGCTGCGCCGGGAGATGCCGGCAATCCTCTGGCCACTTCATTTGCCTTTTTCAGCGCTGAAGCGTCAAAAACCGGGTGAAGCAGCTCGTCCAGCTTGTTGGCATCAATGCGGTTCAGTGCGGTTTTTTCATCAATTGCACCTTCTTCCAGCATATCCACTGCAATTTTGATCATTGCTGCGCCGGTACGTTTTCCATTGCGGGTCTGAAGCATCCATAATTTACCTTCCTGAATGGTGAACTCCACATCCTGCATATCCTTGTAGTGGTCTTCCAGTTTTTGCTGTGTATCATGCAGTTGCTTGTAGATTTCAGGCATGGCCTCTTCCAGGGAAGGATATTCCGACACGCGTTCTTCTTCGCTGATTCCCTGCAACTCAGCCCATTTCTTTGAGTCGGAAAGCGTAATCTGGCGCGGGGTGCGGATTCCGGCAACCACGTCTTCCCCCTGTGCATTGATCAGATATTCGCCGTTAAAAACATTTTCTCCGGTTGCAGCATCGCGGGTGAAAGCCACGCCGGTACCGGATGTCAGTCCCATATTTCCAAACACCATTGCCTGAACATTCACGGCTGTTCCCCAGTCGTCCGGAATTTGCTCCAAACGGCGGTAATAAGTTGCACGGGGATTATTCCAGCTGTTGAAAACTGCGGCAACAGAACCCCAGAGCTGCTCCCACGGATCGGTCGGAAAATCTTTGCCCGTTGCTTTTCTGATGGCAGCCTTAAACCTTCTGACCATCTCCTGCAAATCTTCGGTGGTGAGGTCGGTGTCAAGTTCAACGCCTTTTTCTTTCTTCAGTTCATCAATAATCTCTTCGAAAGGATCATGCTCCTCTTTGCTTTTGGGTTTCATGTCCATGACAACGTCACCATACATTTGTATGAAACGTCTGTATGAATCCCACGACATGCGGGGATTTCCGGTTTTTCCTGAAAGGCTTTCCACGGCCACGTCATTCATCCCGAGATTCAGCACTGTGTCCATCATGCCCGGCATGGAAGCGCGTGCACCGGAACGGACAGACAACAGACAGGGATTATCTTTGTCGCCAAAACCGGTATCGGTCAGTTCTTCTACTAATCGAACTGCCGCCTCAACTTCAGGCTTGATTAACTCAAAGGTCTTTTCTCTGCCGATTTCGTTGTACATTGTACACACTTCGGTGGTAATGGTAAATCCCGGAGGAACCGGTACTCCGATAAGGTTCATTTCAGCAAGGTTGGCGCCTTTGCCACCCAGCAGATTTTTCATATCTGCTTTCCCTTCGGCCTTTCCGGCTCCAAAAGTGTAAACATGTTTTGCCATAAATAATGAATTTTTATAATTTTAGTGAAAAGAAATCTTTGTAAATTTTTGGTTTGCTAAAATATATTTATTTTTTCAAAAAATAGCCTAAAATCAATAAAACCATCTTTAAATCCCATAGTTTTAGCAATTGTTTATCTTTTTGATTATTAAGTGTTAACATTCGTTAACTTTCATTGAAACCTGTTAACATGATTTTTCTCTTATTTTGTATTCAAATAGGTTTAAACATGATTTTTTCATAGAAAAGTAGGTTTAGTCAGGCTGAAAGAGCAGGGATGTGAAAGCGTTCCTGCTTTTTTCATGATTTTATTGCATGAATCATCTCACCAGGTTAAACGCTGAAGAACAGAATGAGTCGAATGGTTGTTTTTAAACAGGAAACAACACAATCAGAAAGATTACAACAAAACATGGCTCATCACGACAGTTGCCGCACATAGGGTTTTGTACAATGTCCGGGAATTTTTATAATTTTAATCGCATGAAAGCACAGTCCGTATATATTTCGTTCATTCAAAAGTTAAAATCAACAGGAATATTTGTGCGCCCTGCCAAACTGCTGCCCGGCAAATGGCGCCTGTTTGAATACTATACCGAAATAAGTGGTGAACTTGCCCATGTGAATGAGCAGAAATTGAAGCAGGATAAAAAAATCTGGGAAATTGATTTTTTGGGGAACGGAGATTTTATGCAGCAGACCAATTTCGCTTCCGGTTTGCTGGCAAACCCTGACTTAAATCGCTGGAGTATCTCAGGGAATTATATTACGCTTCTGCATCCCGATGATTTCCGGGAAAATATGGAATTGCAGTTTGCCATCGAAAAGGATAATCTTCGGCTGCTGAAAAAAGAAGAAACCGGAAAAATCATATTGTTTGGTTTTTTCAGGCGTGTTGAAGAAGCACGGAGGTAGGGCTGCAAATTCATCCGATGACTTCAAGGTCAGCCAAGGAATGG
>CAZVAD010000081.1:7771-12678 GCA_964624645.1 uncultured Mariniphaga sp. | reverse complement strand
GGATGTTCATTTTATCTTTTTTTTCAAACAGGCAAAATCCGAATAAACAAAACTTTTAGTTTTTATCCATACTCGCCCGCAGTACAGATTTCAGTTTTTCAGGGCAAAATACTCCTTCATGTGTCCAGAGTGGCTTTCCGTTTTTAAAAACAATCAGGGTGGGCAGGTTTTGAATTTTATAATTGCCTGCTATATAAGGGTTTTTATCTACATTAACCTTCACAATCCGGATATCCCTGATTTCCCGTTTCACCCTTTTGAGCATAGCGGGTATTTCCTGGCACGGGCCACACCAGTCGGCATAAAAATCAACCAGCACCGGTTTTGGAGAATTAATGATGCGTAAAAATCGTTTATTCATGTTCTGCGGCAGTTTTCTTTTTTCGTTTCTGAACGAAATCATTGATAAGATCGCCCACCAGATAACCAATAGCCGTTCCCCACAGGGTGGTCAGATACCAGACGGATTTAATCGGGCAGGTTCCGCTTTTGCAACCAATAAATTTCCAGTATAAAAATCCACCGATTGCACCGGCTACTGTAAAAATGAGCGATAACTTCCTTTTTTTAATGAATTCTTTCATATTGTCGTTTAACGGATATAACAAAAACAGCCGTGCCCGGTTTTCAAAGAGTTTATCAAATTTTGTGATGCTGAATAGAGAGAACTGAATCTTTTAAGGCAAAGCCTTTACAATTTCCCGTAAAAAATCGTTCATGCTGAAGTCTCCCATTCCGAATCCCATTCGCACAACCACAAGCTTTTTGGAAGGGATGATATAAACGCGCTGCCCCAGAAAACCATCGGCAAAAAAGATATCGCCGGGTACGTCCGTCAGGGCATTTTTTTCTTCGGGTTCCTGCAGCCAGAATGTGCCTGCATATTTTCCGCCGGAAGCTTCCGCCGGCATTTTCATAAAATCCACCCATTTTTTGGAAAGAACCGTATCGCCGGCAAACACGCCGTCATTCAGGAAAAGCAGCCCAAAACGCGCCCAGTCGCGGAGAGAGCCATAGCTGTAGGACGATGCCACAAACAGTCCGTCGGCATCGGTTTCAACGCTTGTGTTCAGCATCCCGAGCGGATAGAGCAGATTTTCGTAAATCCCCGTATGGTATTGATTGTCATCGCCAATCCGGTGGCGGATAATCCCCGACAGCAGGTTCGCGTCGCCCGATGAATAATTCCAGTACGCCCCGGGGTTATGTGCTGCCGCGCATCCTGTGACATACCCAAACATATCCTCGCTTTGCATCAGCATTACGGTGGCGTCCGAAATGGTAAAATAATTCTCATACCAGTCAATGCCGGTACTCATCTGCAAAACATTTTTCACAGAAATCCTGCTTCTGCCGTCTTTTTCCCAAGCATCTACCCCAACCGGTTCATCCGGGCGGAGTTGCCCGTTGTCTGCGAGAATGCCCGCCCATGCTCCGGTCAGGCTTTTGGTCATTGACCAACCATGGAATTTCGTTTGGTAATCATAACCACTAAAGTATTTCTCGGCAATCAGCTGATTTTCATAAACCACTGCAATACCAAGCGTCTTTTTGAAAGGCTTGCTTCCCGGGGCGTCAAAGCAGGTGTCAATCAATTCGTACAGGCGGGCATAATTAACGCCTGAAGGCATGGTATCCGCAAGAATATCCCCTTTTGGCCAGGGAATTGTATCCTGTGAAAAGCCCGGTTCGGGCAGTTGGAAACCAGTTCTTTTCAATGCTTCCGCATCTTTTTTCAATACGATAACCGCTCCCGAACCTTCCCGGAAAACAGCCTGCCGCCTGGCCAGGCCAAAAACGGTTGACGTAGCAGTTTTTTCATTGTAATCCACTTTTGTTTTGGCCAGACTGATCGGGAAAAACGACAGGTCTTCAGTCTGAATGTTTTCCGGTTTCTTATCTGCCAAAAATACACTGGAACACATTCCCTTTGCTGCAAATGCCGTGATGATGGGCAATCGCGGCCAGGCAAACCAAACACCGGATAAAATTGCAAGCAGAAGCACCAGCCAGACAATTCTTTTGAGCATTTTTTTCATAATCAAGAATTTGGAATGATATTTTTTAATCAGGTAAATTTAGAAAATTTATGATTGAGCACATCAATATGCGCGCTGAAACACAATTTCATTCAATCCGGCAACTTTTGCATTGTCTGCATCAATGTATATCCGCACATCCAGCGAGCCATCTTTCACTTCCACAATCCGTTCGCCTGTCCAGAATGTTTCCCCGGCATCAAGCGATTTTGCTGCCGACACGACCCCTTCAAATTCAACCTTTTGCCACGACGGCTGATACGCATCCCCGATTTTTGCCCGGATACGGTAGGTTCCGTTAGGAACCGTAATCCGGTAGTCAAAATAATTATCGGGATTGACGCACTCCGCCGGGGTGCCTTCAAACATCACCTTGCGCAACCGGGCATTTCCCTCATTGCCAGCTGCAACCCACTCCACTTTATCGGCAATACACCAGCTGTCGAGCATCCAGCCTTTTCCGGAATACGGTTCAAAAGCCATGACATTTTTCCGGTTTCCGTTCAGCTGGCGCAACCTGCCAAAAGCAATTCGTCCACGGCTGAATGCCCGTGAAATGTTCTCATCCTGCCTGAAATAGAGGGCAAACAACTGCGGAAAGCCATTTATCGCATTAAAAATCCCATTTTGCAAAGAAGGCTCGGTTTGTGAAAAAATCACGGAGAACAGGGAATATCCCCACTGCTCATCCCCCCAGGCTGTTCCGACCGCATCGCCGCACTGGAGTTTCTGTCCTTTTTTGACTGCAATATTTTTTGCAAAAAGATTACTGAATACGTAATAAATTCCGGGTTGCGATTCGCTTTCAAGCAAAATTGCAGCCTGATTTGCCAGATTGTCCGTACCTGAATAAATCTGCACCACACGGCAATTTTCAGGAGCAACAAGCCAGTGTTTTGCCTGTCCGCGGGCGTCATGCAAATCAAAGCCGATGCCTTCAGAAACATGGTAATCACTGACTCTTCCCGTGCTGTGCCTGTTGGAAAAGGAAAACATGTAGCTCTCTTCATCGGCCTGCCAGGAAAAGCCATCGTTGAAACTCACCGGAAACGTATATTTTTCCGGTTCCAGCAGGGGAAGGCGGGAATCACTGAGGCACAGAAGCACATCTTTTGTCAGCAATCCGTGCAGCGAACTCTGCCCTGCCAATGCACTCACCTTCCTGTTGTCCGCAACATAAATCCGCACACCGTTGTATTTTTCAGCAACGGCGCGCCGAGCCACCTTAAACCGGAAAGTATCCGTTTCAAGCTGAAGTTGCACATAATGGTTTTCAATCTCCAGCACTTTGATTTCAACGCCATTGAAAGTTATGCTTTCGCCGACATTCAGGTTATAGAAAAAGCCATTTCCCCAGCTGAAATCTTCCGGGTCAGTCTGTTGCCCGTGGAGCCGGGCAAAAATCAGAAACAACACCCACAATATGTAAAGCTTTCGTTTCAATTCATGCTGAATATCGGATTTTTTTAAACCGCCTTTTGCGGAGAAATTCTATAACCGGTTTTCCAGAATTTCAGCCACCACATTGTGGTCAACATCTCTGTTCTCTCCCATGCGGCTTCCGCGCTGCTTCATGCGCACTCTGATTTTCTCAATGGTTTCCGTCGAAATGTCATAGTCTGAAAGTCGTCCGGGCAATCCAAGAGACGCAAAAAAGCGGCTGGTTTTCTCAATTGCCCGGTCGATCCGTTCGTTGGCGCTGCCGTCAGTAATTCCCCAGATTCGCTCGCCATATTGCAGGATTTTTTCTTTTTTGGAACTTCTCATCACATGCATCACTCCGGGCAACACAACAGCCAGCGTGCGCGCATGGTCAATCCCGTGAAAAGCGGTAAGCTCATGCCCGATTTTGTGCGTGGACCAATCCTGCGGGACACCGGCGCCAATCAGGCCGTTCAGCGCCATTGTGGCGCTCCACATAAAATTGGCAGCGGCATCATAATCGGTGCGGTTTGCCATAATTTTCGGCCCCTCTTCAATCAGGGTCAGCATGATTCCTTCTGCAAACCGATCCTGCAAGAGCGCGTTTACAGGAAAAGTGAGGTACTGTTCCATCGCGTGAATGAAAGCATCCACAATGCCATTGGCAACCTGCCTGTCGGGAAGGGAAAAGACGCATTCCGGGTCAAGGATGGAAAACTGTGGAAAAAGCAGCGGCGATGCAAAAGCCAGCTTCTCCTGTGTGGAAGCGCGGGAAAGGACAGTGGTTCCATTCATTTCCGAGCCGGTTGCAGGCAGGGTGAGCACCGTGCCAACGGGTAATGCCGCATTGGGCCTCACTTCGGCAGGGCGGGACAGAAAATCCCAGGGGTCTCCCCCTTCATACAGCGCACCGGCAGCAATGAATTTTGTGCCGTCTAACACGGAACCGCCGCCAACGGCCAGCAGAAAATCAATGTTCTCCTGTTTCACCAGTTCAATGGCTTTCATGCAGGTTTCATAAAGCGGATTGGGCTCAATGCCGCCAAATTCAAAAACCTGAAAACCGGCTAAAGCGTTTATAACCTGATTGTAAACCCCGTTACGCCTGATGCTTCCGCCGCCGTACAGCAGGAGCACCCGTGAATTCCGGGGAATTTCATCCGCAAGTTTTGAAATGGCGTCTTTCCCAAAGATAATTTTTACCGGATTTTTGTATTCAAAATTATACATATTGTAGTTAATTTGTGGTTTCTCTGATTCTTATAAAACTTCATTTTTTTGATTTATAGCTCAAAAATGATAAAAGTATTTTAAAATGACGGAAAAATCAAAAAGAGTTGAAAATATTTCCGGGCATGACTTTAGTGAAATTATGAGCGGCTTAACCGACGAAGAACTTGTCAAAGCGCTCAAAAAAAGAAATTTGTATCAGCCGGAAGCTGCCCG
>CAZVAD010000081.1:0-7671 GCA_964624645.1 uncultured Mariniphaga sp. | reverse complement strand
CTGATTGATAAAATTACAATCGGCTTCTTTTATTTGCTTCTGATTTACGGAATCCTGTTTCTGCTCAGGTTAAAATCGTAAAATTATTTTTTTTACAACGTTTCCTCCTGTAAATTTTACAGGTTCGTAAGCTTATTGTAGATTATCATTTAAATTTGCAGGAAATTTTCAAAGCAAAAAAGTTCGCCATGAGTAAAAAGAGTAAATTCCAGCTGATCCCGTATATTGTTGCATTCATCTTATTTTCAATGGTTTTCCCTGCGATTTGTTTCGCTCAAACAGAGGAGATGCTCTCCAGAAATTATGAAACCGGTAAATTTTCCGGACTGTTTCTGGAGGGTTCTTTTGAAGTTCAGCTGATACAGGGGGACAAGGAATCCCTTGAAGTCCGCGCGTTCGACATTCGCGCCTTTGAATACCTGAACATCGCCAATGAAAACGGACTGCTGCACCTGAATGTCAGCAGGAAACCATTTGATTTCAGCAAGGTGCGGCTTCTGATAACATTTAAAAATCTGGAACAATTGCATGTTTTTGGCGGCGTCAAACTGGAAACCAACGGCTACCTCGATCTGGAAAACCTGAATATTCTACTCGAAGGCGGAGCAAAAGTGACTTTGCTGCTGAAAGCCCGGGACGTCAACCTTGAAAACAAAGGGGGTCTGCTGTGCGAAATGAGCGGCATAGCCGACAAGCTGAATGCCCGGCTGGCCGGGGCAGGACACATCAACGCCGGTGAATTGAAAACAAAAGAGGTAAACTTCAGAATTGAAGGCATCGGAACGGCAAAAGTTTTTGCAACAAAAACCCTGAATGCTTCCATCAAAGGCGCAGGCAAAATCAGATACAGGGGAAATCCTGAAATCACGCAAAGCATTGAGGGGTTAGGCTCCGTTGTGCAGGAATAAACTTCTGTCCCAATATCTTTTGCCGTGAGAAAAAGTGTTTCTGAAATGATACGCTGCTTCCCTGAACCCTGAGGCTGAGATGCTGGCAATCAAACAAACAGCAAGGAAGTTACAAATCCGCTGATTGCCTAATTTGAATGCATCCGAAGGAACTGTCCTCTTTCCGGCTTGTCAACCAGCAATTCCCTTTTGTTGACGTCAAATTTTGAAAATCCTCTGTCAAAAATGGTATAAGGAACAGGAATCCGTGCCTTTTTCATGGCGATAACCGGCGTTCCGGTAATGTCTTCAAGGGCAGCTGC
The DNA here is from genome assembly GCA_964624645.1 of uncultured Mariniphaga sp. Taxonomy (GTDB): domain Bacteria; phylum Bacteroidota; class Bacteroidia; order Bacteroidales; family Prolixibacteraceae; genus Mariniphaga. The sequence goes on along the minus strand of CAZVAD010000081.1, from coordinate 6,461 downwards.
CAGAAGCGGATCCTGCTTGTCGCCCAATGGAATACCGGCAAAAATGTCTTCTTCAACAGGAATATCGGGTAAAAAACCGTCCTTGAAATCGGTTACCCCCTGCGAGTTGGCATAACGGAGCACAATCGGCTGAATGCCCCAGTTTGGAAAGTCTTTATATACCGAAGGAGCATCCTCGTAAACATCTTCCGGTTTTATCGTGATGGATGCGGTATATTTTCCATAGGTTGACTCACCTATTGTTACAATATTCATATAAGGTTTCAGTCCGGTAATGGTCAGCTCGGATGCAGAGGCTGTGCCGCTTCCGGTAAGAATATACATTTTGTCAAAATCCATTTTAACAGGGGTGGTATTTGTAAACCAGATCCCCAATTGACTTTCTGTATTCCTTGCTTCCCAATAATTCTGATAAGACTCATTCCACCGGTAAGAAACCAGTAGTTTTTGCGCTTCAATAACGTTTAACGGCGCAACGGTGCTGCAAAAATGCTGCGCTGCCGTGGAGGTGCCTCCCGGATTATACCTGAGGTCAACAACAAGGTCGGTGATCCCTTCATCCTTGAAATACGCAAAAGCGGCATCAAGGCTTGTATTGAAATTCGGAATGTACTGCGCATAGAACAGGTATCCGACTTTACGTCCTTCATGTTCAATGACCTCCTTGACAAGCACCGGGTCGAGTATCAATTCTTCGGCAGTCATGCTTATGGTAACCCGGTCTTCAGAAATTCCGCTTTCACCCAAAATACCCAGATTTATGGTCAGGCTCTTGGCATAAAGCAAATCCAGGTAATTTTTGTCCGTAATATCTTTCCGGTTCATTTTCACAATAATATCCCCTCTTTTCAATCCGGCTTCGGCAGCGGGTGTGTTGGGATAGACATATTCCACAATGGCAAAAACATATGGCGAGTTGGAAAACCGGCCAAAAGTCAGGGAATATCCAAAGGAAGTTTCCTCACCCTCAAAACTTTTCTCCAATGCCTCCACATCATCGGTTACGTAAGACCACTTATCTTCCTGATACAATAACTTCTTAAAATATTCTTTCGGATCTTTCTCCCGCAGAATATTTATCTTAGGCATTTTGTCCTCCCACAGATAAATATCCTCCATAACTGCTTTTATGAACTTGTTGATTCCCTGGGTAACCTTATCCGGCTTATCGTCTTTTGGCTCCTCAACATCAGGATCGGGGTCAGGATCCGGGCTTGGTAACGGGGCTTCACGGCAACCCATCAGGAGGGCAAAAGCAAGCAAGGCGAGCAAAACTATATTTTTGGTCTTTTTCATGTCGCAAAATTATACATTTTCATCAACAGTCTGCGCACTCAAATGTTTTTTTTAACTTTCAGTTTCCTTTGGATATTCAATCCTCACGTGGTAGATATTCAGCAGTTTACTCAGCAACGTCTCTTTGATGATTTTTATATCCCTGAACGTGAGATCAGACTCATCAAGCTGTTTATCCCGGATTTTCTGATCCACCATATTATTAATCAGCTCCTTCAGATTATCGTGGGTTTTTTCCTTCAGGCTGCGCGAAGCGGCTTCAATGCCATCAACAATCATCACCACAGCCGCCTCTTTTGTGCGGGGCAGCGGTCCGGGATAGGCAAAAAGCTGTTCATCAATCTCCTGTCCCGGATTTTCCTCCTTATGTTTCAGATAGAAATACTGCGCTTTTGTGGTACCGTGATGGGTGGCGATAAACTCAATGATGGCTTCGGGGACATTGTGTTTTTTGGCCAGAGATACCCCGTTTTTCACATGGTCAATAATCACCTCCGCGCTTTTCAGGTAGTCCATTTTATCATGCGGATTGATGCCCATTGCCTGATTTTCAATGAAAAAGCCTGGTTTTGCAATTTTCCCGATGTCGTGATACAACGCCCCGGCGCGAATTAAAAAGGGATTCCCCCCGATTTTCAGTATGATTTCCTCTCCTAAATTGGCAATCTGCATGGAATGCTGGAAAGTTCCCGGCGCCTCTTCCGCCAGCTTGCGCAACACCGGCTGGTTTGTGTCAGACAGCTCAATCAGGGTAACATCGGAGACAAAACCAAAAATTTTCTCGAAAACAAAAACCAGCGGATAAACCAGCAGAATGAGTAAGCTGCTGAGCAAAAACCATTTGAACATTTTATAGTTCACCGCCAAAAAAGAGCCTTCATATATCCATTCAAGCGCAGTGAAAACCAGCAGGCAGGTGATCAATACCCACACGGCAGCCCACACCAGATGGCCGCGCCGGTACATTTTATTCAGGCTGAACACGGCAACCATCCCCGCAGTGGTCTGCAACAAAACAAACTCATAGTTGCTCGGAGCGTAAAAACCTATCAGCAGCGTGGTGATAACCAGCGTAAACACTGCCGTCCGTGAATCAAAAAAGGTGTGAATGATTATAGGGAAAATCGCAAACGGCACCAGATAAATGTGCAGGTCGGGAAAAGAGTTGATGACAATCGTCAGAAATATCATGGCCAGCATGAACAGCAACAGAAAAGAGAGCTTGCTGAACTGCGTGAGAATATCTTTCCGATTGATATAAAGAAAAGTGAACAGAAGCACCATAAAAACAGCAATCAGCACCGATTTGCCCACAATGCCCGTGTAGCGGTTCAAACCTTCCGTCTGCTCCGACTCATAACTAGATTTCAGGGATTCAAGGATTTGGAATTTCTCGTCATTCACAATTTCGCCGGACAGAATAATCCGCTCACCCGACTGCACCATGCCACGGGTGGCTGAAATGCTCCGCGAAATTTCATCCTCCTCTCTTTTGGTAATGGTCTTGTCGTAGGCCAGGTTTGCCGCAATATACTTTTCCGGCTGAAGCCGGTGCAGAAAATCTGCCACTTCAGGATTTTTATCCGCCAACTCGTGTATTTTGTTGTTCAGGACATTATATGCACTTTTTTCAGAATAAACAGCTTCGGTCCGAATCCGGGAAGTGATGTTTCCGGCGCGCTTTTTAAGCTCGTTTTTGCCTGCCAGTTCCGGGTAGGTTTCCGCCGAGTTCAGCAAAATTCCGGCCTGATACACTTTCTTCAAAACCGATACAATCCCCGGAACAATTTCAGGGTTCACCTGCTGCATCGAATCAGCAAAAGGTTCCAGATCACGGTTCAGCAAACTTGTCATTTTTGCCGTCATTGTGGTGTCCAATGCGAAATAGGGCGATAGATTTTTCAGTTGTTTTTCCCTCTCTTTTTCAATTTCCGAAGAAGTTTTCAGGATGGCAAAATCAAAAGGCGCCAGCAGGTTTTCGTGATTCCACGGAAACCCTTTCTGATATTCATATTTGAAACGCTGCTCGCCGGGAAGAATAAAATAGAGCAACACGGCAGCCGTTATGAAAACAATTGCCCAATAGAGCGGAAGGGAGTATGTCTTTAGTTTTTTGATGTATTTGCTCATTATATATATTTTTTCTTTTTAAAGCTTTCTGTTCCGAAAAACGGAACGAACATGCAATATTCACAAATAAAATCCTAATCTCTTAAAAACAAGTGGTTTTTTTATAGATTTGTGTTCACGCATGCAAAATTTGAGCAGTTTTTCATAAAAAACAAGAATTAAATCGGATGAATTACGGTATTTCGGGGCTGAGCATCATACCTGTGAGAAGAGAACCTTCTGAAAAGAGTGAAATGGTTACTCAGATTCTTTTTGGCGAATGTTTCGAAGTTTTTGAAATGATGGTGGGCTGGAGCCGCATCAAGCTTGCCTGGGACAGCTACGAAGGCTGGGTTGACACCAAAATGATCACTCCGCTGAACGAACGCGCTTTCAGGAAACTGGCGAAAATGCCGTTTGCAGTAACCGGTGATATCATCAACATCGTGCCAACAGATAACGGGCAAAACCTGATGCTCGTTGCCGGAAGCACGCTGCCGGTCTGGCGCCCGTACCTCAAAGAGTTCACCATCGGAAAAGAGAAATACAAAGCCGGCGGAGAAATCTTTTACAAAAAAGCATCCGCCCCGCGGGAAATACTTATTGCACAGGCGCTCAAATATTTCAACGCCCCCTATCTGTGGGGAGGCCGTTCCCCGTTTGGGATTGATTGCAGCGGGCTCACCCAGATTGTCTATAAAATGATCGGATTGTCCATTCCGCGGGATGCCGGGCAACAGGTGAAATTAGGCGTTTCCCTTGGATTTGTGGATGAAGCGCAACCCGGCGACTTAGCCTTTTTTGACGATGAAGAAGGGAACATCGTGCATGTGGGCATTATCTGGAAACGCAACAAGATTATTCACGCTTCGGGGAAAGTGCGCATTGACAATGTGGACCAGTTTGGAATTTTTAATGTAGATTTGAAACGATATACGCATAAAATGCGTGTAATGAAAAATATTATCGGAACCCATGAAGCATATTGAAGTACTCATATATGTATTGATTTTTATCTTTGTGCTCCTTTTAATTGCAAAATACTGGAAAACCGGAAGAAGAAAGTAAATACCCGGTTTAACTGTTCAATCCCGGAATTGACCGGAAAAACTTAAAAAACAACAAAAATGTACAAGTACAAATATCCACGCGCCGCCATAACCGTTGATGCTCTGGTTTACACCGAAGAAGAAGGCGCCGCTTCCGTGCTGCTCGTCCGGCGGGGAAGCCAGCCATTCAAGGGAAGCTGGGCTTTGCCGGGTGGTTTTCTGAACATTGACGAGCGACTCGAAACAGCCTGCAAACGTGAACTTCAGGAAGAGACCGGACTGGAAGTGGAGCATATGATCCCGTTCAGGGCATTTGATGCCGTCCACCGCGATCCGCGCCAGCGCACCGTAACTTTTGTATTTTCAGCAAAGCTGCCGGAAAAAGCAGAAGTGAAAGGCGCCGACGATGCCGACAGCGCCGCATGGTTCCCGCTGAACGATCTTCCTGAGCTGGCATTCGATCATCTGGAAATCGTGAAAGAATTTTTTGAAATGTAACAAATCCCTTCCAACCCGTTTTATCAAAATAAACCAAAAAACCCAATCGTCATGTTCAGAATACCCGCATACATTCCCGGATATTATTATAATATGAACATCCGTATATACCCCTAAAAACTACTGTAACTCATTGATTTATTCCACGTTACAGAGATTTCTCCCTGCGGTCGAAATGACTTTTACCCCTCATATAAATAAAGTTGCAATGTAGGGCGGCATAGCCGCCCTACATTGCAACTAAAACCCTAAAACTCAAGGGTCATTTCGACCGCAGGGGGAAATCTTATAAACCGCTGTACATCAACGATATACTTATAAAATCAAAGACATATGCGGGTATTCATTTAACCTTTTTTAAAGCATTAGATTTTAGTTATAAGGGCTCCCGAAGAAAACCAGTTTAACAGATTATTAAGCGCGGCTGTCAGTCATTTTTCCGATTTTAAACCGGGAATTTACAATAGAGATAAATGCGGAAAATCATCACGTTATTTTTGCCTTAATTCTAAATTAACACCAAACATTATTGTTGGGTAAATGGCTGTGATTCATAAAAAAAAAAAAAAATACCTTTGTCCAGAAATCAGCGCTTAATAGCTTTTTTTATAAAATCAAAAATCATCAATACGCATCCATTATGGTAAAAATAACCGGGAGTACGTCTGCATACGCATTGCAAATGTCAATCAGAGTTTTTTTCCTCTCAATGCTCATTGTCTTTTCAAAAACAATTGCTGCACAGGATGTTATCCATCTTCGCAACGGGAAAGAAATTGCCTGCAAAATCACCAAAATAGATGATTCTGCCATATCTTACGATTTTTTCAAAGGCGAACGGAAATTATCCAGTTTTGTCAGCATGAGCGAAGTGAGGAGCTACACCATGCACGATGAAAAAAGTGCGGGGGAAAGTGATTTTCCGGTTTCGGAAAACCTGAACAATACAGTAGTCGTTGACACCACAAAATATGTGAAAGAGACCCGGCAATGGGTCAATCTGGTCACCTATTCCCAGCAATTCGGCGTTCACGCCAAAGGGTGGTCAATCCAATATTACGGCTACGCTTTCACCGACAAGGCAAGGTGGTTTATTCCGATGGTTTTTGCCATTGAAAGCTTTGATATTGACCAGAATTACTTCGATCAATCGGGCTATTACTCCGCAGATATGAGTTTTTACAATATCGGAGTCAGTCCGTTTTACAAGCTCTCGGATTATTTCTACCTGAACCTGGGGCTGAAAATTCTGCTGGGACAGGAAGACCTGAAAGAGTTCAACGGAAATGAGACAAACCGCTTCATATTCGGTGTGCATCCCTCGCAGGGTATTTTCTTTATTCCCAAAAGCAGATTCGGAATCACGATGGGAGTTTCGGTGTATGAAAAGCTGCTCACCTCCAGGGTTTTTGAAAACGACCTCGGTATGAAGCTCGAACTGGGTATAAAATTTTAATTTTTAATCATATGAAAAAAATCCTTTGGTTCTGGCCCCTCCTTTTCATCGGG
>CAZVAD010000080.1:0-12893 GCA_964624645.1 uncultured Mariniphaga sp. | reverse complement strand
ACTTTCGGAAGGCTGTACCACAGGAATAAGGGACTGAGGAAATTTGAGATTATTAATAAATTTCTACAAACCGCCTAATTCGCATCGTTGGGGCTATTCTGTTTCTGTTTATTGCCTTATTCATATTTAATTTGTAATTTTCGCGTTGAAATTTTTACACTTTCATATGTTAAACCGGTTTAACCTGTGTATGTTACTGATTGTCCTGATTTTGCTGCCTGCTGCAAGAAGTTACGGACAAACAGAGCCTATACTCACCCAGTATATGTTTAACATGCAGTACGTAAATCCTGCCTATGCGGGCATGTGGGAGAAAATCGGCTTCACCTCCCTGGTGCGCAAACAATGGGCAGGTTTCGACCGCTCGCCGCTCACGCAGGTTATCTCATTTCACACCCCCACCAAAAACGAAAATGTGGGGCTGGGACTGAATATCACCAGCGACCGGTTTGGCTATGAGAATAAGCTGAGTTTTTTTGGCGATTACGCCTATGAGGTTGCCCTGACTCCACAAACCCGGATGCGGTTGGGCCTGAAATTCGGAGCAACAAACTTCAAAAATCCACTGTCTCAGGTGCAGCTGTATCCTGATGATAAATACGACCAGGCTTTCATGGCCGATGTGGACCTGAAATTCATGCCCAACTTCGGCATTGGCGCTTTCATGTACGGCGAAAATTTTTATACCGGATTTTCCATTCCAAAACTGATGAAAAACAGCTATACAAGCAACATCAACAATTATGATCTGGAAGCGCAGATTCAAACCGTTTACCTCATGGGTGGCTATGTTTTCCGGTTCATCCGGTACCATCATCTGGCACTGAAACCCACCCTGATGGTGACTTACAATCACGGCCTGCCCATCAATTATGACCTGGGAGTCAATCTGATGATTCGCGAAAAGCTGTGGTTAGGACTGATGGCGCGCTCCATAAATGCACTGAGTTTTGTGAGCCAGTGGATTATGGACAACAACCTGCGTATCGGGTTTGCAATGGACATCACATACAACGAGATTTTTCCCTACCAGTATGGTACTTATGAAGTTACCCTTGGCTTCGATCTGGATTTCTTCGGAAGAAGCTACGTGCGGGAAAAGTATTTTTAGGATTCATGTAAAATATTTTCCTGCAAATCCTGCATTTTTCCAGGTTAACAATTCTTCTACTCCTGTTAAAGTTTAGTATTTTTGAGCCCGATATAGTAAAGTCTATATTTTCATAAGCTGGTTCACCTGCCGTGCCGGTAAAAAGTTATTACAAAGCTGAAAGCAAATGCTTTAATTGATAATTATAAATAATTAAAAAAATGTTATGGTAAAAAAAGGAACAATTTTGATTCTTTTGGTAATGAGTTTTGTCATTGTAAATGCTCAAAAATTAATTTTCAATGACAATGAAGAATTTAAAATAGTACAATTCACCGATGTGCACTACGCACACAATAATCAAAAGTCTGATACGGCTTTATTGGTCATTCAGAGGGTATTGGATGCAGAAAAGCCGGATTTGGTTGTTTTTACCGGCGATGTGGTTGTCAGGCGACCGGCAAAAGAGGGCTGGGATGCAATAACCAAACTGGTCATCGACAGGAAGATCCCTTTTGCAGTAAACATGGGGAATCATGACGAAGAGCACGATGCTTCACGCGCTGACCTTGAAAAAATAATTACGGCTTATCCCTTCAATGTCAACACACCAACCAGCGGGATGCTGAGCGGCATAATGAATAACGTTATTCCGATTTATGGCAGCAAAAAACAATTAAAAGTACAATCCCTGATTTATTGCTTTGATTCCGGTGATTACTCAACCATTAACGATGTTGGCGGCTGGGGGTGGATAGCCACGGATATCATAGAGTGGTATAAAAAGCAGAGCTACCACTATTTCAAGCTGAACAATTATGAAACGCTTCCCGCTTTGGCCTATTTTCATATTCCGCTGCCTGAATACAAACTGGCTTTTGATGATGAAAACAACAAGAGGTTTGGTGAGCGCAAGGAGAAAGAATGCGGTCCTCAGCTAAATACCGGAATGTTTTTCGCCATGAAGGAGATGAAGGATGTTATGGCTACATTCACCGGGCATGACCATGTGAATAACTATATTGTGAATTATTATGATGTTGCATTGGCCTATGGCCAATTTTCAGGATGGCGGACAACTTATCACCCCGAATTGAACGGTGCAAGAGTGGTTGTACTCAAAGAGGGGAAGCGGGAATTTGACACCTGGATCAGATTGCTTGACGGAACCATAAAAGACAAAATCACTTATCCGGCAGATTTGGTATCAGAAAAAAAGAAGAAATAGATTTCCGGTTTCAGGCTGCTGCCTGCCAAACCTAAGACAAAAAAACAAGCATGATTGTAAATTTATGCAAAACCCACATATTGCGATAGTATATCATAATATGTGGGTTTCACATATTAAATTAATCATATAAAATGTCTCATCAAACAGATACTAAAGCCACTGACAGACTTGTTCTTAGCTGTATGCTATTCCTGTCCTGAATGGCGGGAGCCGGATGAAATATTTTCCCCACCGGTGTAGAAACGTGTCGTGGGGTAGGCAAACCGGATATCGTCGTGCAGCCTGAACCGGGTGAGTATTTCCAGCCAGATTTCATTTTCGGAGCCTCTGCGCTTGCGCGGGTCGCACAGGTAGCGCACCGTGAGCAAAACACCAAACTCCTTGATGGAGGTGTAAACATAAGGTGTCAGGTGGGTGTAATGAATCATAAAGTTTTTGCTCGCTTCCAGAATTTCATTTTGTGCCTCCTGAGCAATGGTTTCTGCATGTTTATTTGCAATTTCCAGAAGAATCACTTTCGCTTTTTCCCAGTTGCTCTCAAAGGTGAGGCGCACTTTCATCTCATTCCAGATATAGTTGAACCCTGCACTGTAATTAATCTGCGGCATAGTGAAAATCTTTCCGTTGGGAATATGAATAATTCTGCCCGTGCTCTGATCAGCCTCCACCCAGTTTGTTATTTCAAGAACTGTAAACTGAAAAAGACGAATATCTATCACATCGCCTGAATGTTCCATAATTTGAATGCGATCGCCCACTGCAAAAGGCTTTTTCAACACCAGAAAAAACCAGCCGGCAACATTGGTGAGCGGGTCTTTCAGCACAATGGCCAGCCCCGCCGAAACCAGTCCCAGAAATGCACCAAACTGCCTGAAAGCCTGAACCCACACACTGGCAACCAGCACAAATCCCAAAAAGGGAAAAATAAACGACAGCGTGCGCTTCCATAAATACCGGGTTTTTACATTTTTTGTTTGCCTCCAGACAATCTGCAGAATGACTACCCGTAAAATATACATCAGTACAATAATCCCCAGGGAAAGAACAATCTTTCCGATAATGTCGGCAGGCAAACCCGTAACCTGAATCAAATAATCGTGCATACTATTTATTTGCATCTTGGTAATTTTTCAGTTTTTTACAGCCACTTCTTTTTTCTGAAAAAGATTAACATGCCTGCTGCAACAAACAGCATTACGGCAAGCATAACAAAATAAGCATATTTATAATGCAATTCGGGAAGATAATCGAAATTTGTTCCGTAAACCCCCGCAATAAACGTAAGCGGAATAAAAATGGATGCAAAAACAGTCAGCACTTTCATCACATCGTTGGTTTTTCTGGCCACGTTGGAATGGTATATATTCAGATAGTCATTGGCCATGCTGTGGTAAATCTCAATGGCATCCAGCGCCTGCGTGGTCAAATCGCTCAGGTCTTTCAGGTAGTGCAGGGTTTTTGGCCGGATAAGCTCTGTTTCGCTTTTGTTCAGAAAAAGCATAATCTCCTTCAGCGGGAAAATGGATTTCCGGAGAAACCCGATATCGGTTTTCAACCTGTAAATTTTTTCAAGAGTCCGTTTATCGCTTTCGTGAAGCGCCTCTTCTTCCATCAACTCCAGCTGTGCTCCCAGATTTTCAATCGTATGCAGGTAGCCGTCAACTAATGTGTCAATCAGGGAATACATGAGATAGTCCGCACCCGAATTTCGGATTTTCCCGATTTTGTTGCGGATGCGTTCGCGAACGAAATCAAAATAATGCACCGGTTTTTCCTGAAAAGTGATTACCCTGTCTTTTTGCAGAATGATGGCCACCTGATCTCCGGAAACTTTCCCGGTCTCCTCATTAAATTTCAGAATTTTCAGAAAAACCGTAATGCTATTATCCCGCTCCACCACTTTTGGGCGCTGATCGGTGTTCATAATATCCTCCTGCTCCAGCATGTGAATGGTGAAACGCTTCCCCGCTCCGGCAACGATTTCAGGTTCGTGCAAACCATAAATATCAATCCATGCCACTTCATTCCCCGAAAATTCAGCCGGAATCCCTTCAAGGTTTTCAAGCCGTTTTTCCGTAACATTCTCCCAATCATAAACCATCAGCCGGAGTTCAGCTTTCTCCATTTTTTTATTCCCGATAAAAATGAGCGAACCGGGTGAAGCGCCATGCGTTTGCTTTCTGCTTTTAATAAATCGCGCCATTATTCTATGGTTTTTTGATCTTTTGAATGCACAAAAAGGATAGTTCCCAGTTCATCGTATCCTTCAAACAACTTTTCTTTTTCCCTTTTTAAAAGTTCCTCCCGGATTCCAACCAGTGTCAATCCTGCTCTTGATGAGTGTTCGGCAATAATCGTCTTTGATGGCCTGTGCTCATCCGACGCAATCAGCCGGACATTTTTCCCGGAAATCGGCAGCCGCCCGGAAAGCACCAGTGCATCCATGGCCTTTTTGGTCTCTTCCAGCTCGCCCGGCCTGAAAATATTGAAAATCTGTATTTGCCCTTTTTTCCAGTCGGGATGACCTAAGATGATAAATCCCAACAAAATCATCAGGTTTGCATTTTCCGTATCCAGAGAATTAATCCAGATGTGTATTCCGTTTTTATACGGTATCTCGCGGTTACTGCTGCCTAAGATGCAAATATCAAAATCGCCCGAATCCACTAATGCAAAATTGTCAATGATTTCATGGAGGTTTGCCGGATTTCCCTTGTCGTATTCAAAAAGCACCATGTTGTTTTCCATGCCCGCAATCCCCGGTATCTGAATGGCCTGGGCAATTGCCGATGTATTGGAAGGCGAGATTAGCGTATCCACATACACATGGCTGTTGGGAATATTGATATGGTTGATCAGCTTGTTGTGCTCTTTCTCTGCCTGCGCTGCCGTGGCTTTGGAGTAATAGCCCACAATGTGGTGCAGATAAGTTCCGAATCCGTATTTATACGAAATCCAGTTCAGAAGCCGGAATGCCTTGTCGCGTTTAAAGGAATCCTTTGAGATGCAAATAGCGCTTGGGCGCCACTCTTTTTGTTCTGTTTTGCTCTGTTTTTTTTGTTTTTTCTGAATCATCACCTGCAAGTTCCGGTTCAGCTGGAACAGTGAGTTGGCAAAAATAGAGGCAAATCCCTGTCTTGACTTATGATAGTAATTGATATACAAATAAATAAGCGTAATGAGCCCGAATGCAAGGAATGCATATAATGTGCTGATTTTGAACATCACCCAAACGGAAACCACAAAACCGGTGAATGAAATGTACCAGCGGGAGCGGAACGATGGACGGTAGGACGGCGATGAACCGAAATGGTTGAGAAATGAGATGAGGCACAGGGCGCCGTAAGTAACCATAAAAAACATGGAAATAATGGATGCGACCGCATCAACATCGCCAAGCGCAACAAAAACAAATGCGATAATACAGGTAACCAGGGAAGCATTGACCGGCTCATTATCTTTTTCCCTGCTTTTTCCCAGCCAGGCATTGATTCTCCGTGAAGGGAACGAACGGTCAATGGCCAGCGCCTGCAAGGTGCGTGGCGCCACCATCACCGAACCGACCGCCGATGACATGGTGGACGCCGCAAGCCCTAACGGAATGGCAACAGCGCCCCCGACAGCAATTTTTGCCATAATCAGCTGGTGTTGCAACAGATCATCCACCGATGCTGACAGAGCCAGTTTATACACAACAAAAAAGTAAATGATCATTCCGCCGAAAGTTGCCAGCGTTGTTCCCAGTGGAATAGAAACCGAAGGTTTCTTCAAATCTCCCGAAAGCCCGACTCCTGCAGTCATTCCGGTGAATGCCGGAAAAACGATGGCAAAAACCACAAAAAAGTCCTGCGGATTTCTCAGCTGAGCCGTTTTTAGGCTGAAAGATGATTCAACGGCGTGGCCTGTTTTTCCCATGAAAAACATTACCAGCGACACAGCTAAAATGGCTACAATAAAATAGAGCGCTTTCACTCCAAGATTTGCCCCCTTTTTAATAATCAGCACGGAAAGTCCGGCCATCACCGGCAGGCTGATTGCCTGGCGGGGCAGCACAAATCCAAAGGTGTCGGCAATATAATTAAAGAAAAACTCAAAGGCTTCCGTGAAGGCAATTACGTAAAAAGCCACGCTGATGGATTGTGAGAAAAACAGGGCCAACCCGATGGTGGCGCCGATATTTAATCCAAAAGAACGGGAAATGATAAAATACTCACCGCCTCCTTCCACCCGCTTGTTGGTTGCAAGTTCAGAAATTGCCAGGGCGGTAGGAATTGTTACGAGATGCCCTAACAAAATAATCAGAATAACCCCCCAAAAACCGAGTGTGCCCACAGCAAAGCCAAACCGCAGAAACAGAATGGCTCCGAGAATGGTGGAGATAGCAGTAAAAAAAACAGGAGCAGTTCCAAACTTTTTTGTATTCATGCTCAAAATTTTTCAATCGGTTAATTCTGCCGAAAGATATAAAATGAAAAATAAAAAAATCCCATCATTAAAAAAAACCTGATTAAAGAAGTCAAAATCCGGAATAGAACAAGGACACGAACATATTTTTACCAAACAGAGGCACAAGTTCATCGTGCCAAAACAAGAATTACTTATTTTTACAGTTTTCTGTATGAATTCACAGCAATAAAAACGATTTAAATGACTAAAATTTTACTGATTGTTGGCACAGGCGGATTCGTCGGGACGGTTTTCCGGTTCTTATTATCCCAATTTATCCAAACCAGATTTTTTTCGGAATTTCCCTATGGCACTCTGGGCGTAAATCTTTTAGGCTGTCTGGCCATCGGGGTTGTATTTGCATTAAGCGAGCGGATACACATGAACCCGGAATGGCGGATGTTCCTTGCCACAGGAATTTGCGGCGGTTTCACCACTTTCTCCGCTTTTTCATACGAAACCTTCAGCCTGCTGCGCCATGGTCAGTTTTGGTTCGCCTCAGGCTACATCACCGCCAGCGTGGTTTTGGGATTGCTCGCCACATATGCCGGCTATTCCCTGATGAAACTGTGAAAGGGATTTAACAGGTTGACTATGGATTGCCGTTTAAAAAACCTATTTTTGGAAAAATGATTTTGGAGCAAATAAATCTTAGTGCATGAAAAGGATTCTCATCACCGGAGGTGCAGGTTTTGTCGGTTCGCATCTGTGCGAATACCTGCTGAAAAAAGGCAATGAAGTGATTTGCCTTGACAATTATTTTACGGGAAAAAAAGAAAAGATCATTCATCTGCTTGATAATCCGTATTTTGAACTGATCCGGCATGATGTGACCATGCCCTATTATATTGAAGTGGATGAGATATATAACCTTGCCTGTCCGGCATCGCCGGTGCATTATCAGTACAATCCCATCAAAACGATAAAGACTTCGGTGATGGGCGCCATCAATATGCTGGGACTTGCAAAGCGGATAAAGGCCAAAGTTCTGCAGGCGTCAACCAGCGAGGTGTATGGCGACCCGGAAGTACACCCGCAGTCGGAAGATTATTGGGGAAATGTCAATCCCATCGGGGTACGCTCCTGTTATGACGAAGGGAAACGCTGTGCGGAATCGCTGTTTGTAAACTACCACAAGCAGAATGATGTGAGAATCAAAATTGTACGGATTTTCAATACCTATGGCTCGAAAATGGAGCCGGATGACGGGCGTGTGGTTTCCAATTTTATTGTGCAGGCGCTCCAGAATCAGGACATTACTATTTTTGGTGACGGAATGCAGACCCGTAGTTTTCAGTATGTAACCGATCTGGTGGACGGAATGGTGCGCATGATGAACACTCCGGATGATTTTACCGGACCGGTAAATATCGGAAATCCCGGAGAGTTTACTATTTTACAACTGGCAAGGGAAATTCTGGAGATCACCGGTTCGAAATCAAAAATTGTTTATCTGCCGCTTCCCGAGGACGACCCCATTCAGCGCCAGCCGGACATCACCCTGGCGCGGGAGAAACTGAATGGCTGGGAACCGGTGATTCCACTGAGGGAAGGACTTGAAAAAACAATTGCCTATTTCGATGAGCTGCTGAGTTCGGGGTCAAACTGAAAATTCATCTGAAAATCTCCAGTTTTTCATTCAGTTTTATCTTTTCACCCGCACGGGTTTCAAATTCAACCCTTTGCCCGTCATACAATACGGTGCAGGTTTTTCCCAAAAGCGATTTAACAACTGCTTCTGTCAGTCTGCCGTTTTCCCAGTATAAATCCACTTCATGTCCGCCACGCGCACGCAGGCCTTTCATGTGGCCGCTTTTCCAGGATGGCGGCAGCGCCGGCAAAAGTTGCAACACGCCATTGTGGCTCTGAAGCAGCATCTCTGCAATTCCGGCTGTGGCGCCAAAATTTCCGTCAATCTGAAATGGCGGATGGTTATCAAACAAATTGGGATGGGTTGATTTTGCAAACAATGCCTGAATATTTTCATGGGCTTTTTCCCCGTCTTTCAGCCGGGCAAAAAAGTTGATGATCCAGGCACGGCTCCAACCGGTATGGCCGCCGCCGTGTTTCAGCCGCCCCTCAATGGATTTCCGCGATGCTTCCATCCATTTGGGTTCATCCGGATTGGTGAATTCTTCACCCGGATAAAGCGCATACAGGTGCGACATGTGCCGGTGCCCCGGCTCCGCCTCGGGCAGCTCTTCCGACCATTCCAGAATCCGCCCGTCTGAACCGATTTGGGAAGGCGTCAGTCCGGACAACATCGCTTGCAACGTGTCAGCAAATGCTTTGTCAACATCCAGTATTTCAGATGTTCTGATACAATTGATGAAGAGTTCCCGGATAATCTGATGATCCATTGCAGGCCCCATGCAGACAGCGGCACGTTGTCCATCCGGTGCGATGAAGCTATTTTCGGGCGACATGCCCGGTCCGGAAACCAGCAGTCCCGTATGCGGGTTTTCCACCAAAAAATCGACAAAAAACAGCGCAGCATCTTTCAGCACCGGATAGGCTTTTTCTTTTAGGAACTGCTTATCGCCGGTGAAATCGTAATGCTCCCAGAAATGGTCGGAGCACCAGGCAGCGCCCATGGGCCACATGCCCCACACGGTCATACCGATCGGGTCGGTGAATTTCCAGATATCCGTGGTGTGGTGAGCCGTAAACCCCCGGCAGCCATAGGTTTCCCATGCAGTGATTGAGCCTCTTTCGCGCAGGCCATCCACAAAATCGAAAAACGGCTCCTGCGTTTCGGCAAGATTGGTCACCAGCGCCGGCCAGTAATTCATCTGGATGTTTATATTGATGTGGTAGTCGGCATTCCACGGGGGCGACAGGGTTCCGTCCCAAATCCCCTGCAGGTTTGCAGGCAGGCCGCCCGGCCGCGAAGAGCTGATGAGCAGATACCTTCCAAACTGAAAATAGAGTTCGGTAAAATGGTCATCGTTTGCGCCGTTTTTTATCTGCTCCAAGCGCTGATTGGTCGGAAGATGGAGGGTGTCCGGCACATTCAGGGCAAAATCCACACGATTAAAAAGTTCCTGATACTCAGTAATATGATTTGTTTTTAACTGTTCAAAGCTCATTCCGTCAAGATTCCGGATATCTTCTGCTGCCTTTTCCACTTCATGTTCTCCCCAATAACTTGTCCTGCCGGAAATCAGAATCACCACTTCGTCGGCATTTTTAACCGTGATTTTCCCGTTGGCCGGAATAACATCTCCCCCTCTGTTCTGAATCTCTGCAACGGAGGCAAACCGCGTTCCGCGCCCCTCATATTGTGCAAAACCGGTCATCAGCAACTGGTTTTCGCTTGCCGAAACCACCTCGGCTTCGCCGGGACGTTCAAGCCATGCCGTAAAATTGAGCTTCCCTTTTTCGCTTGCAGTCAGCCGCAGGACAATTGCCTGTGCCGGAACGGAAGAAAACAGCTCGCGCGAATATTTTACGCCATCCGACTCAAAAACAGCTGAAGTTATGGCAGTGCGCAGGTCAAGTTCGCGTTTGTATTCCGAAATTTCGTCCAAACCGCTGAACTCAAGGAACAGATCGCCCAGAGTCTGATAAGTGTGTTTGCCTGCATCAATGCGTTTGCCCATAATTTTTTCCTGAGCCAGCCGGTCGCCTTCGGCATACTTCCCTTCAAACAAAAGCGCCCTGACTCTATCCAGATTTTCCAGCGCTTCGGGATTGGCTCTTTCGATGGGGCCGCCCGTCCAAAGAGATTCTTCATTCAGCTGAATCCGTTCGGTTTGGGTTCCGCCGAAAACCATAGCGCCCAGCCGTCCGTTTCCAACGGGGAGCGCTTCCACCCACTCCTCTGCAGGCCGGTCATACCAAAGTTTTAAATCCCGCCGGGATTCTGTCGGCTGATCTTTGCATCCCTGAAAAAGAAGAATAAATAAGAGCGCTGCAAGAAATAAATTTTGATTTTTCATTTGGATTGAAATCGTTAAAAGTAAGTTACTTAATCATTTCCACGTTTGGTCTCAATCAGCACCACGCCGTTTGCACCGCGCGAACCGTAAATAGCCGAGCTGCCGTCTTTCATAATGTTGATGCTCCTGACCTGCACGGGAGGAATGGAACTCAGCACACTTCCGTCAACCGGAACGCCGTCAACAACAATGAGTGCGGCGCTGCTCAAATTTATGGAACTGATCCCCCGGATGATAATCTCGCCATTGACAACCTGCACACCGGCAAAACGGCCTTTAATCAGGTCATACATATTGTTGTACTGACTAAAATCCACGTCGTTGCTGTTCATGGATGCCAGGGCATTGAGCTTGTTCCTGTCGGAAACGTGGCCATAGCCGATGGCATATTCCCTATTTTTTTCACCGGGTTTCAGCTTCAGATTGATTGCTGCCAGTTTGATTTTTTCATCGAGTTTGACTTTTTGCGTAAAAAAGCCGGCAGCGCTCACTCTCAACCGGTCATTGGGCTGTGTGGCAACAGAAAATCTGCCGAGCGTGTCGGTGAACACGGTCAGCTTTGAACTGCGCACCTTCACCTGGGCATCAATCAGCGGAATGCTGTCGAACGTGGTAACAATTCCGTGCACCGTCCTTTCCTGCGCTGCAGAGGGAAAAGCACAGAAAACGAGGGCAATCAGAATGAGTGGAATGAGAAAAAATCTTTTCATGGCGTTTCCGTTTTTACTTTGTTTTCCCTACAAATTTACTGTTAAAAAACAAAGAATCAAAAGGAAAGTCCTTTGAATTAAAATGAAATCCGGAAGGGAGCCGATGTTATTTTTTGGTAGAAATCACCCGTTTCACCCGAAAAGGTTTTTTCTGCTGCGACTCAAAGTAGGTGCGCATCTGCAATTCGGCAAGAATTCCGATGGTCACAAACTGAATGCCACCCATGACCAGAAGAATGCCAAGCAGCAGCAGCGGTTTTCCCCAGATGTCCTGCCCCATGATTTTCAGAATGAGCAGATAAAGGTTGATGAGCACGCCAATCCCTAAGGTGATGATTCCCAGTCCGCCGAAAAAGTGCATGGGACGTTGCAGGTATTTTTTAAAGAAAAGCATGAGCAGCAGATCGCTCATCACTTTTGTGGTGCGGCTCAGGTTATATTTTGACGTACCAAATTCGCGGGGCCTGTGGTTCACGTCAATCTGTGTGATACGCGTGGCGCCTTCCTGAGTGATCAGAACCGGAATGAACCGGTGCAGTTCGCCGTAAATATGAATGCTTTTTATGGTTTCGCGTGTGAAAATCTTGAGGGTGCAACCCAGGTCTTTCATTTGTGTTCCGGTGGAGCGACGGATCATGTAGTTGGCAATTTTTGACGGGATTTTCCGCAGGAACATGCCGTCTTTACGGTTGGCACGAACCCCTGCAACCATATCCCAGCCTTCGGTTTCCATCATTTTCAGCATCCCCGGAATATCGGCAGGGTCGTTCTGCAGATCGCCGTCAATGAGGGCTACATACTCCCCCTCAGCCTGATCAATTCCCGCCTGAAGCGCGGAACTTTGTCCGTAATTCCGTTTCAGCTCCACCAAAAGAAAACGTTCATCACTGATTTTCAGAATTTCCGATTTTGTGCCGTCGGTTGAGCCGTCATCCACAAAAATGGCTTCATAGTCAATGCCGGCAAGGGCTTTCCGTACCTCTTCGGACAAGGGTTTTATATTGGGTTCTTCGTTGTAAACACAAATGACCAGCGAGAGTTTTTTCATTGTTGTCTGAAATTGATTGACACCTGAATTTTTATTTTGCAAAGGTAAACAATCGTATCCCTTCTGCAAGTATGTTTTGCAAGACTTTTATGGTATTTAATTTTTCAAGGGGAGGAGGGGAGGGGCAGGGGATTGGGAGCAGTATTCCTGTTGCAGAAAATAATTGACAACCAACAATCTAAACCTTGAAGGTTTTTGAAAACCTTCAAGGTTTGGAGTAAAATAATTGTCTGAATCAGAACACTTCGGCAGACTCAGTACAGGTTCATTTGATTAAAGGATTATCATGATTATTGCCGACCCGCAACCCCACGGGGGTTGAATGTGGATAACCACCGGTGAAACCGGTGGCGCTAGGGCACTCATAGCCCCCAACTCCGTAGGAGTTGAATAGATAAAGCAATCTATTCTTAACCTGTCAACGTCG
>CAZVAD010000079.1:0-13067 GCA_964624645.1 uncultured Mariniphaga sp. | reverse complement strand
TTGGCGCTGTCGTTTTCTCTTTCACATTGCTGATACTGGTGCATGAACTGCTGCACTTGCTTGCTTTTAAGCTGACCGGCGCCCGGCAGGTGAAAATCGGCGGATACCTGAAACGGTTTATTTTTTATGCAGAAGCTGACCGTCACGTACTGAACCGGAGACAGTTCACTTTTGTGGCGTTGACGCCGCTGGTTGTTGTAAAGCTGACCACCCTTGCCGGAGTTATTTTTACAATCGGCAGCCCGTCATGCTATTTCTGGATTTTTCTGATGTGTGTTCACAGTCTGTTTTGCGCCGGAGATATCGGGATGCTCGCCTTTTTTGACCGCTTCCCCGACTCGGAACTCTTCACCTACGACGCGGGGGAAACCAAGCAAAGTTATTTTTACAGGAAGATTCGTTGAGACGCACGGCCTGCATCTTTACAGCCGTCTCATTCATTCTCTTCATAATAATAGGAATAATCAATTCCCTTCATAAATATTTCCCGGTCGTTGATTTTGGTGGTCAGTGCGTTTTTCAACAGTGATTTCAGCGCATCGCTGTTTACCGGGCTCAGCATCATGGCGTTCATATAATCGGGCTTACTGATTTTACTCCAGTCCACACACTTTTCCAGACGTTTTTTCAGGATTAAATCGAGCCATATCCGGGCGCTTCTGCCGTTGCCTTCCATAAACGGGTGGGCGATGTTCATTTCGATATATTTTTCCACAATTTCATCGAATGTCGTTTCCGGCATTGCATCAATCTGCCTTAAGGTTGTGCCCAAAAAGTGAGATACGGCAAATTGAAATCCGCCTTTTGAGATGTTTTTCTGCCGGATTTGCCCGGCAAAATCGTACAATCCACCAAACAGCCAGGCGTGTATCTGTTGCAATCCTTTGGTGGTGCCTGTCTCAATGCTGTCCAACAAATTCCCTTCAAAAAGCGTGTAAGCTTTTTTCTTGCTTTGCCCGTCAAGGCTGTTGTCGCTGTATAGAAACCAATCCAAGAATTTTATTGCCCTGTTGTTGGGAAAATGTTTGGCCAGGGCAATAACTCCATCACTGTCTAAAACATCAGTTAATCGTCTTTTCCCATCAGGAGCAAGTATTTTCAACTGGGTAGTGGCGCTAACCACTTCGCTTTTTTCTTTCTTTAATTTGGCTTTAAGGTATTTCCAGTAATTACGCACTTTGGCATAATTCTTTTCTTCATTTAATATGCCTACAATATCCAATACGCTAAACCACCATTTGGCGTTTTGTTCGTCCCAAACGGCACGCACCTCACGGTCGTTGAAAAAACGGATGGATATTTTAGTGTTACTCATTGTTTTGCTGTTTGTCTAAAAGGTTTTACGATTCCAAAGCATGAGTGTAAATATAAGAATATTCTGATAGTTGACGGCATAATTGAACACCCCTTTGTCAAACGACCTGTTCGTGGCAAAATTTCAGTGATTGTGCATTGTATCTCTTTATCCGAATAATTGTTGCAAGGTTTGGATTGGTAGAAACATTTTTTTACTGTCGGGAAGTTTTATGAAATCATATTTTTTGTAGAAATTCTCAGCTTCTTCGTCTATTGGGTCAACAACAACCGCAAAGGAGCCAATTTTTCGCGAAGCTTCATAACTTCTTTTCAGAGCATCAATCAACAAAATTTTTCCAATTCCTTTTCCTTGAAATTTTTTATCAATTGCCAATCTTCCAAGTAGGGTTGCCGGAATTGAAGTGTATGATTCCGGCAGTTTCTTTCGAATCTGTTCCGGAAAACTACTTAAAGGGATACTGTTGTTTGAAAGTGTATAATATCCTTGAATGTCATGTGTTTTTTCATCAGACAGCACAAAACAAGCGGATAGTTTTCTTTTAATGTCTTGTCTTGCTTGTGTTTTCAGGTAATTGTTTAAAAGCTCCTTCCCGCAATCAAAATTTTTACGGTTGTGCTTCTTTTCTAAAAGTTCCATCATTTCCCGGAGCTTGAAACGAAATCATTGTAATCTTTTAAAGCTCTCTTTAATGTTTTTGAAGGTTTCTTGGGGCTGGTAATTGCATCAAAAAAAATTTGGCTGTCTCTTTCCGAAGCGATTACTTGTTCCTTTTTCTCTACAATTTCTTTTGCTTTTTCCTGAACGGTCAGAATAATAAAATCGGTTAAACTTCTATAACCTCCTAAATAGGCGGCTTTCTCAAAGAACTGTTTTTGTTCTTTGGGAAGTCTTGCATCAAATCGTGCCTGCTCTTTTGTTGTTGTGCTCATCTTTGAAATGTTTTTGCAAATGTACGGATAATATCCGTATGATGATCGTTTTTTATGAATTAAAAACTTCTAACTGGATTAAGAAATATTTTACAAATTTGAAAAATTGAGGTACTTCATTTATCTTTGAACAGGTTTAACAATTTATATCTTAATCAGATTATTATGAATGAAAAAAAGCAATTTGTAGCAAGTGATGAAGCGAAAGGCAAAGCCAAACAGCTCCGTCTGTTTGCCATACTGGCGTGGCTGATTGCCATTGCAGGTGAAGTTTTTGCCATCCTGAAGTTGATCAGCAATGAAACATTGGTTTGGTTGGTTGTTGCCATTGTCGTGATTCTTGGATTGGCCATTTTGGGGAATGTACTGTGGAAAAAGGCGAATCGCCTGGATCCTGCATCCGAAAAGGATAAAGTCAGGTTTTTCATCCAGAATCAGTTAGGGGCAATCATTGCCGTTCTGGCATTTTTACCTCTTGTCCTATTGATTTTTCTGAACAAAGACCTTGACGGCAAAACGAAAGGCATTGCCGGGGGAATTGCGGTTGTTGCGCTGTTGGTTGCCGGCATAACCGGAGTTGATTTCAATCCTGCCTCCATTGAAAAATATACGGAGCAGATCAATGCCCAGACGGATGCCATCAAGGCGCTGAACAACGGGATTGACCTGGTTTACTGGACCACTAAGGGAAACAAATACCATCTCGATTCCGATTGTCAGCACATCAGAGGGAGAGAGCAATTCAGCGGAACAGTGAAAGAGGCCTGGGAAGAGAGGAAAATCGGCGACTCTGAACTTTGCCTGACCTGTAAAAGGAATGCGGAAAAGCGATTGAACCTGGCTGAACCGGTTGAGATTGCTCCCGAAGAAGCCGTTCCGCAGGAGTAACCGGTTTTTGTTTATGGAACGGCTTGGCGGCTGAAAGCCGGAGATTGGTCAGAATCCGAAATCATCAATGATAATCTCTTCCGCTTCTTCGTGCTCCAACACTATGGTGTTATGAACGGCAAGCCCCTCCACAAATATTGCCTTGTAGGGGATTGCGGGACAAACGTATTCGCAGCCGCCGCAACCCGTGCATATTTCAGGCTCAATTTCCGGGATGGTCAGTTCGTCTTTATAGGGAACCATGCGCACCGCCTGTGTCGGGCAATGTTCTGAACATGCGCCGCAGCTTGTTTCATCGTAATAGACAATGCAGTTTTCCAGAATAAAATTCACCTGCCCCATCTGGTTGTGGTGTTTTTCCTCCTGTGTCAGTTTCACCAAAGCGCCGGTGGGGCAAACATCGCAGCAAACCGTGCAGTCGTAATTGCAGAATCCGCGGTCGAAATAGAGTTTCGGCTGCATCATTCCGCTCAGTCCGTATTCAAGAAATGCAGGTTTGATCACATACGAAGGGCATTTGCTGACGCAAAGATGGCAGGAGATACATTTTTCCTGAAACCGCTTGAAATTTATTGCGCCGGGCGGCGCAATGGGGGTCTGTCGTTTCAATTCCCGTTTTGGCAAAATGGGTTCCGCGATTTTTTGTGCATACAGCTTTCCGGCAGCCATAAATGCAGTGAGGGTGGCAAGCAAAAAACGCCGCCTGGATTCGCCGCCAGCCTTGACTTTTTGAAAATTTTCCGAAGTACTCTCAGGCTTGGCCGGAGTTTTCTTCTGCCGTCCGGCAAGGGTATATTTCATGGCGTCGCGGTTGCAGGCTTCAATGCAGTCGAAACAGGTTACACAGCGGTCATAATCAACGGTTTTGTTTTTTGAATCAATACATGAAGCTTTGCATTTCATGGTACACAGCCCGCACAGATTGCAATTTTCATCCACAAACTGCACCCTGAAAAGGGAAAACCGGCTCACAAACCCAAGAATTGTCCCTACAGGACAGATGGTGTTGCAATATGTCCGTCCGTGCTTCCAGGCCAGATAACCAACCAATAGCAGGGTGAGCCAAGCCACAATCATTGAGAAAAAGCTCAGGGAATAAATTTCCACGGGATAAAACCTGTAATTGTTGAAGGATGTGAAAATGAATGCCAGCAAATTATTGCCGGCCAGATATACCGGACGGAAAATATGCGTTACCATTCTGCCATACGCGCCATAGGGGTCAAGCAATCCGGGTAAAAGAGAAAATCCGGCAAAAAAGGCGATAATCGCTACTCCCAGAATGCTCAGCCGAAGCGCTGTTTTGGCTTTGCTGTAGGTATATCTTTTTCTCCGGGTGAATCTTTTTGAAAACCATGCGGCAATATCCTGATAAATTCCAAGAGGACAGACCGATGAACAATAGACTCTGCCAAAAATCAGGGTCAGAAGAATCAGCATGAAGATGATTGCTCCGTTGAGTGCAAGCAGCGCCGGGATAAACTGTATATCGGTTAAAATACTCAGCTTTTCCGGGAGGAATCCGGCGAAATCAAGAAAATAAAGTGTGATGAGCGAAAAGAGAACAACAGAAACGACTCTTCTGATTTTTTTTAGCATAACGTTCAGTTTTAACTGAAAAAGAGAAAGTTTATAAATTATAAAAACCAAACTCCGGATACCAAACGCAAATCAGGGCAGATTTATGTTTCGGTAAACCGGGGTTATCCGTTGTTGCATTAAATTCGTACTCTCTTGATGTTCAGTTTGTCCAGTTGCATTGTTCCGATGCCCAACGCTTCGCCTTTTGCCAGGTGGGTTACCTTATTGAGCGGCATTTCCCGTACCTGATTGAAGAAATTTGCGGCGGCAGTGTCCACTGCCACAATGTCCTGAGAAATGAAAAGCCCTTTTGACAGCACCACATCCGCCTCGGATTTTCCGCGGGGACCGCTTGTTTTCATCATCCGGTATGCGTCAACCACATTCAGCACCGGACGCTTTTCGTAAGAGCAAACATCGGCAATGCACTGCTGCAGGTCGTTGGCATGGAAAAATCCCCTGTCCCAGACAATCCCCATGTAGTTTTTCATGGAGATGGTGAGTTGCGCGCCGCCATGATTTTTTAGAACCGGCACATTGATCCATTTATCGGAGTCCACAATCGCCTGATGAATTTTTGCATTTTTCAGACTTTTCGCCTTTGGCAGCGAAACCGCCTTGTAGTACGATTCCTGATGCGCCGGAACCACTTTTGCCCCGGCAGCTTTTGCCGCCTCCTCAATGCCGCTGCTGGCGTAGCACTTAATCCAGTCGTCGCAGGTGTGGTCAAAAACGGTTACCTCCTTTGCTCCGGCGTCAAAGCATTGCCTGATAATTTCAACAACCAGTTCCGGATTGGTGGTTGCCGCCATCTCGGGCGTTTTGTCCCAGCCGATATTGGGTTTCACGCAAACTTTGTCGCCCGGGCTGATGAAGTTTTTCATCCCTCCCATCTCCTCAATGGCTCTGCGAAACATCTCTACAGGTTCTCCGCCCATGACTGCCACCAAATCGTATGCAGATGTTTCACTTTTTCCCTGAAATGACTGGGTGAGAATATTCATGGCCCCGGCGTCTTTGATTGCAGTGACTGCTGCGCCGGTCAGGGCTGCCGCTTTTAGAAAATTTCGTCGATCCATTTTGATTTTTTTAAAGTTGATTATTCATAATAATCTTCAAGCCATGAAGATAGGTATATTTGAATGATTTTTTTGTATCAGAAAGCACATTTTTGGATTTTTTTATAAGCAAAGGGTGGGAACATGCAACCACGAATCTCACAAAATGCTCTGTTTTCATTCAAAGTTCAGGAATTCCCAGCATCCGAAAAATCAGCTTAAAATATTTTCAGATGATGTAAAGTTTTTGCAGGAACAAAAGCTGGCTCTGGCTATGAAGCTTCCTGCTCCTTGTCTTCCAGCAAATCGTTTATGACCACGCTTGCCACGAAGCAGCCAAAAGCCGGTGGCATATAGGAGATGGTGCCGACAACCGATTTTTTGTTCAACCCCTCTTCAAGCCGCATCGCGCCCGCGGGAACCGTTTCCGGCGAAAACACCACTTTGACTCCCCGCTCAATGCCCAGCTTGCCCAAATACCTCCGCATCATGCGTCCCAGCTTGCAATTGTAGGTTTCGGAAATATCGGCAATGCGAATTTCCGAAGGATTGCGTTTTCCGCCGGCGCCCAACGCGCTGACCACATTCAGCCCTAAACGGAGGCAATGGCTGATGAGAAATACTTTCGGGGAGAGTGTGTCAATGGCGTCCACCACATAGTCAAATTGTCGGCTTTCCAGCAGTTCCACCGCTTTGTTATCGCGGATGTAATCCTTGACAACAGTGAGCTGAAGCTCGGGATTGATGTCCAGAAACCGGCTTTTCAGAACCTCTGTCTTGGGCTTGCCGTTGGTGCTGATCAGTGCAGGCAATTGCCGGTTCCGGTTGGTTTCTTCCACTGCATCGCCATCCACAATGGTCATTTTCCCGATGCCGGCGCGGCAGAGCATTTCGGCGGCATAGGCGCCCACACCGCCTAATCCCACAACCAAAACTTCAGCATTTTTTAGCTTCTCCAATTTTTCCTGTCCCAGGAGGAGTTCGGTGCGTTCGAGCCAGTGCATAGTTGATTGATGGTATTTTTTTATGGATAAAAATAAAGTAAAGCTCAGTCCCGGAAACCGAAACTGACATTTTCAATCCGGTTGAAGTTTTTCCAGACTGCTTCCTTCAGCAGTTCAACAGGAATGTTTTTCAATTCTGCTGCACGCGCATAGACGTCTTTTGACACAACATCATATTCATCGGTTTCGATAAATATTTTTTCCAGCGGCAGAAACCTTAACGACTCAATGGCCTTTGCTTTTTCGTGAAAGAGCAGATGCCCGAATGAAAACAGGATATTTTTTTCTGAAAGTTGCCTGGTGAGTTCGATGCTGCCGTTGTATCCATGAAAAATCCAGGGAACAGCCGGGTTGATCTCTTTATGCAGCTCCATCATCTCATTCCATGCTTTCACGCAATGGATGATGAGCGGCTTTTCATATTCCTCTGCCATAAACGCCTGTGCCCTGAATGCTCGGATTTGCTCCTGAAAGCCCGCTTCTGAACGTTTATCCAGGCCACATTCACCGGCAAAAATCACATGATCCAGTTCCAGCGCATCCTCCACCATCAGCAACTGACGATTATCTTCTTCTTCCGAAATAACTTTCCACGGATGCAGCCCCATCGAATAGAAGTTTTTTCCCTGAAATACCGGAATGTCCTCACCGGGAGACAGGTTTCTCACCGTGATGGTATTTTCAGGGACTTCCCGGTTGTGGGTGTGGATGTCAATATATGGGAACGGCATTGCAGATGACCGGTTTATGCCAGTTCCAGAATTTTTTTGATTGCATTTTCTGCGCCTGTGGCAATCTGGTCAATGGTTGCATCCAGCATGTAACAGGGCGTGGTGACAATTTTGTATTTTTCGTCAACAATAATCTCCCCGTGTGTGGTTTGTTCATGCTTCCCGCCCATAGCTGCTACGGCTTTGATGGTATCTTCATCATTTCCGACAGTAACTTTCACATCGCCAAGAACCTTTGTGATCAGCACCGGTGAAATACAAAGTGCGCCTACCGGTTTTTTCACGGCAACCGTATCCCTGATTGCTTTTTCTACATCGGGATTCACGGTGCATTCGTCGCCGTCGAAAGCAAAGGTACACAGGTTTTTTGCCACCCCAAATCCTCCCGGGAAGACGATGGCGTCATAGTTTTCAGCTTTGTATTCAGCCAGGGATTTTATGTTTCCGCGTGCAATACGTGCCGCTTCCACTAAAACATTTCGCTTTTCCGGCATCTCTTCTCCGGTGATGTGATTGATCACGTGTGCCTGCTCCATATCGGGGGCAAAGCACTGGTATTTTGCCCCGTTGCGCACAATAGCAAGCAGGGTGAGCGTGGCTTCATGGATTTCCGCTCCGTCAAACACTCCGTTTCCTGAAAGAACGACAGCAATATTTTTCATTTTTTCCGATTTTAATTTTACCCAAAAATAGGGTTTTATGAGGAGACATTAAAATCGTTGGAAATGATTTCCTCCAGATTATACGGAGTTTCCTGATAGACATAGTAATTCAGCCAGTTGGAGAAGAGCAGGTTTGCCGTTGAGCCCCATTGCATGAATGGTCTTTTGGAAGGGTCGTTTCCCGGATAATAATTTTCAGGAACAGCAACAGGTATTTTTTTTGCCAGATCCCTGCGATATTCCTTGCCAAGCGTTTCACGCGAATATTCCGAATGGCCGGTGAGGTAGAGCTGTCTTCCGTTTTTTGACTGAACAATGGCCACTCCTGCTTTTTCTGACCTGGCAATGATTTGCAGCCCTTTGACCTTTTCCACCTCTTCTGCCCGGATTTCGGTATATCTGGAATGAGGAATGAAAAAAACATCATCAAAACCACGCAAAATGGGCAGATGCGTGTTTGGATGCGTATGTTCAAACACGCCGAACAGCTTGCCGGGAAGCTCATGCTTTCTGATGCCATAGTAGTGATACAGCGCAGCCTGTGCGGCCCAGCAGATAAACAGGGTGGAGAATACATTCTGCCGCGCCCAGTCGAAAATCCCTTTAAGTTCGTCCCAGTAGGTTACGTCTTCAAAAGGCAGCAGCTCCACGGGCGCACCGGTAACAATCAGTCCGTCGTATTTTTTTGAACTCAGCTCATCAAAAGTTTTGTAGAACTGCTCCATGTGTTCAATCGGTGTGTTTTTTGGGGTGTGCCCTTTGATTTTCAGGAATTCAATTTCGATTTGCAACGGAGAATTGGACAACAGCCTGAGCAGGTCTGTTTCAGTGGTCACCTTAATGGGCATCAGGTTCAGAATGATAATTTTCAATGGCCTGATGTCCTGTTTCAAGGCTCGTGATTCATCCATCACAAAAATATTTTCCTTTTTCAGAATGTCGATTGCGGGCAGCTTATCGGGAACATTTACGGGCATTTTATTCTGTTTTTATGTTTTAACGGAGAAATGAGAAAACTGGTTTATCAGTTTTCTCATTAACTCAAAAGTTTCATTTTTTTAAACATTTACTTTTTCAAGTGCCTGTTCAAAATCGGCAATAATATCGTCAATGTGTTCAATTCCGACACTCACGCGGAGCTGTGAAGGCTCTACCCCCGCAGCATGCTGGGCTTCCGGCGAAAGCTGCTGGTGAGTGGTTGCCGCAGGCTGGATTATCAGCGTTTTGGCATCACCGACATTGGCCAGGTGGCTGACCAACTGAAGGTTGTTCACAACATCGTTGGCCGTTTCTTTTCCACCTTTAACATCGAACGACAACATTCCGCCTGCGCCTTTCTTAAAGTATTTTTTTGCATTTTCGTAGGATGGGTTGCTTTCCAATCCGGGGTAGTTCACGCTTTCCACCTTCGGGTGCTTTTCCAGCCATTTGGCCAGCGCAAGCGCATTGGAAACATGGCGTTCCAGCCTCAGCGAGAGGGTTTCCAGTCCCTGAATCAGCAAAAAGGAGTTGAAAGGACTGATTGCCGGTCCAAAATCGCGCAAACCTTCCACGCGGGCTTTGATGATGAATCCGATATTTCCAAACGGACTGTCAAAATTGAATGCATCCCAGAACCTCAATCCGTGATAACCTTCGGAAGGCTCAGTAAATCCGGGAAATTTTCCGTTGCCCCAGTTGTAATTCCCGGCATCAGTAATCACTCCGCCCACGCTTGTTCCGTGTCCGTCGATCCATTTGGTGGCCGATTGAACCACGATGTTTGCGCCATATTCAATAGGACGGAAAAGGTAGCCCGCCGCGGCAAACGTATTGTCAACCACCAGCGGAATATCATATTTCTTTGCCAGCGCCCCGAAAGCTTCAAAATCAGGAACAACATAGCCCGGATTGCCGATGGTTTCAAAATAGAGCGCTTTGGTATTTTCGTCAATCAGTTTTTCAAAAGCTTCCACGGTGAGGTTTTCGGCAAACCGTGCGTTGATGCCGAGGCGCTTGAACGACACCCTGAACTGATTGTGTGATCCGCCATAGAGGAATGGCGAGGTTACGAAATTGTCGCCTTCTTCCAACAAGGTGTTGAAGGTGATAAATTGCGCGGCATGCCCGGAAGAAACGGCAAGTGATGCCACGCCGCCTTCAAGCGCAGCAATGCGCTTTTCAAAAACATCGGTGGTCGGATTCATAATCCGGGTGTAAATGTTTCCAAACTCTTTCAATGCGAAGAGGTTGGCTGCGTGCTCCGCATTGTCGAACACGTATGAGGAAGTCTGATAGATGGGTACAGCCCTTGAGTGGGTTGTCTGGTCGGGTTCCTGGCCTGCATGAACCTGCAGGGTTTCAAAATTTAAACTTTTTGTTGTCATAATTATTAATTTGAAAGGGTTAAAAAAATGCGTTATAAATTTCACGAATGGTTTTCTCTTTATCGGTTGATCTGACTACGAGATAGCTGACTAAATCAGACGCTCCCGAGCCGCTGAGTTCAATGTTTATCCGGTGATTTGCCGCTGCGCTGAAAATTTTTGCAGCCACTCCGTAGTTTTGCTGCATTCCGTGTCCTACCACGCCAACAAGCGTAACATTGTCAATGACGGTTACTTCCTTCACCGAAGAAAATCCCAGTTTGCGGATCAGTTCCAGCGCCCAGTTTCCGGTTTTTCTTTCCAGAATGATATTGATGGAAATCTGGGAAGTGATTACCGACTTGATGTTTATCCCTGCCTTGTTCAACTGTGAAGTAACCTTGGCAAGAATTCCCGGTTTTAGTCCGACTCCCGGACCTTCCAGCCGGAGCAGTGAAATATCGTCAGTATAGGCCACGCTTTTGACCACCTGCGGTTCAATGAACGTTTCGGTATTTATCACCGTATCCATCCGGCTGTTGCCCGACTCCGGGTTAACAATATAAATTGGGATGTGTTCACTTTCCAGCGGTTCAACCGTCCGCGGATGGAATGAGTAGTGATCAAAGTAGGCAAGCTCGCTGGCTTCTGAATAGGTGAGTCTTTTGATGCGCGATACGCCGGGCACAATAGCCGGGTCCACGCGGTAAAATTCTTTGTCAAGTCCCCACAGTTCCAGTTTTGACAGGCCTAACTCACGGGTTAAAAATGCAGAGGTGTAATCTGCGGCAGTTTTGCCGGTGCGGGCAATTTTCCCGGTATCGGTTA
Source organism: uncultured Mariniphaga sp. (assembly GCA_964624645.1). Taxonomy (GTDB): domain Bacteria; phylum Bacteroidota; class Bacteroidia; order Bacteroidales; family Prolixibacteraceae; genus Mariniphaga. Next base: position 1,723 of record CAZVAD010000079.1, on the reverse strand, counting down.
TGCCGTAAGTTCCCGGAATCAGAAAATATTTTCCGCGGAGCTGCTCAATTTTCTCCCGGTTTACTGAAAGAAACGTGGCATTTCCAAAATCAGAAGTTGCCAGCAATCCGATAGTTTCCGGATACAATATTTCAGTTTCCAGCCCTGAAGAAGCGAGTTGCGACTTAACGATTTCTACCGTAAGTTTTTCTCCAAAACTGAGCACCTGGTCTTTCAGCCCGTCAGAATAATCGCCGATTAGCCCGACGCCGCGGATTATCCCGGTCACCTGACACGCCAGTTCATTGTACGATTCTGATGGATTTTTGCCGGTTATTCCGGTATAAAAAGCATTCAGTTTTTCTGAAAAAGAACCGCTGTCGGTGTGGCTTGCTGCGTAGAGTGAGTTTTTGATCAGCTCCAAAAGCTCAGGCACTGCCGAAACGACAATGAAACTTTTGCCGCTGGTTTTACTCAGATGAGTTATCAAGTTTTTCAGGGATGAGCCACGCCCTGCATGGCTGCCACCCAATCGAATAATGTTATCCGACATATAATTATCAATAAAAAAATGAGACCTGAATGATTAAAATTCGCTGAATTGTGTGCGCCTTCAAACAATGGAAAAATCCACTGAGCGAAGGCTATCGCATAGACATAAAAAACACCGGCATCATAAATTCACCACTTCCGGCGGAGTGAGCCGGAAAATTTTGTGAAGTATGTAATGTGAATGAATTCATTTGTATGCCATTTTTTAGACGGAACAAATATAAATCGTTTTCTGAAAAAACAAAACTTATTTGGAATGAGTTCAGATAAAAATAACATTTAATTTTCCGAACTTTTATGTAAAATATTTGAAATCAAGGGTTAATTTAGAAAATAATTAAGTGAAAAAAGTCTTTTGTTTTTCATTTTACTTAAACTCAATTAACTTTGCGCGGCAAAAAACTTAAAAAAGTACCATGAGTTATAATTTACTTAAGGGGAAACGGGGCATTGTTTTCGGCGCCCTGAACCCCGACTCCATTGCATGGAAAGTGGCTGAGCGGGCACACGAAGAGGGAGGCATGCTTACTTTGTCAAACACTGCCGTTGCCATGCGGATGGGCGAGACGCAAAAACTGGCTGAAAAGCTTGGCACCATCGCCATTGCAGCCGATGCAACCAATGTGGAAGACCTGAGCAATTTATTTTTGCAGTCGATTGAATATCTTGGAGGAAAAATTGATTTCATTCTCCATTCCATCGGGATGTCTCCGAATGTGAGAAAAGAACGGCACTACAGCGATCTGGATTACAACTACCTGAACAAGACCCTTGATATTTCCGCAGTCTCTTTTCACAAGGTTTTGCAAACCGCCCGGAAGCTTGACGCCATAAACGAATGGGGTTCTGTGGTGGCGCTTTCCTATGTTGCCGCACAGCGTACTTTCTACGGATATAACGACATGGCCGATGCCAAGGCGCTGCTGGAATCCATTGCGCGCAGTTTCGGGTATATTTACGGACGTGAGCGGCGGGTGCGGATCAACACGATTTCGCAGTCGCCAACCATCACAACCGCCGGCAGCGGGGTGAAAGGATTTGACCGCCTGCTTGATTTTGCCGAGCGCATGTCGCCGCTGGGGAATGCAACGGCTGATGACTGCGCCGACTATTGTGTTACCTTGTTCTCTGACCTGACACGCCGGGTGACTATGCAAAACCTGTTCAACGACGGAGGTTTTTCCAGTATGGG
>CAZVAD010000078.1:0-13100 GCA_964624645.1 uncultured Mariniphaga sp. | reverse complement strand
GTGAAATTAACGCATTTTATCTTTGCGAAACAATTTCCTGTAATCATTGATTTTCCGTCATTAGATCAGGAGGTCTGAATTGCATCCTGTTATCTGTCTTTGTTTAATCCATTCCCTTGCATTCACAAAAGCCTCTACCCATGGCGTTATCTGGTCATGTTTGTGTAAATGGGGACAGTGCGCCCAGTTCCAGGGATAAACGCTACGTTCGGGATGAGGCATCATTGCCAGGTGGCGGCCATCGGCGCTGCAAATGCCGGCGATGCCCTGCGGCGAACCGTTGGGGTTGCCGGGATAAGCATCGTAACTGTACCGGAGGGCTATGTTGTAATGTTCCATGGGCATGGGCAGGCTGAATCTGCCTTCGCCGTGCGCTATCCAGACGCCAAGACGCGAGCCGGCGAGCGATTGCAGCATTACTGAGCTGGTTTCAGGAATAGTAACATTTACAAAGGCGCTTTCAAACTTCTGCGAGTTGTTGTGCTCCATTCGGGGCTTTTGTTTGTCGTTGGGAGTAATCAAACCGAGTTCAATCATCAGTTGGCAGCCGTTGCAGATGCCGAGGCTTAATGTGTCGGGACGGGCATAGAAGCGATCGAGCGCAGCCTTTGCCTTTTCGTTGTAGAGAAACGAGCCTGCCCAGCCTTTTGCCGAACCAAACACATCGGAATTGGAAAAACCGCCGACAAACGCAATCATGTTTACGTCATCGAGCGTTTCTCTGCCCTCTATGAGGTCGGAGGTGTGTATATCCTTCACGTCCATTCCGGAAAGGTGCATCATCCATGCCGTTTCGCGGTCACATTGTGAGCCTTTGTCGCGAATGATGGCTGCACGGATACCTGTAGGCTCGGTGCGATACGGATTAATGCCGTATTGCGCCATCGTGCCTTTGAAGTGCGCGGGAAAGAGGTATTCCAAATGTTGGTGTTTGTAGTTGCTGAACCTTTCGGTTGCCTGCTTCTTGCCGCTTTGCCGGCAATCGAACAGGTACGATGTTTTATACCACAAGTCACGCAGTCGATTAATGTCGAATTGATATTTTCCGTTTTGGTATGTTATGTTAATCGTGCGTTTCGGAATGGGATTGCCGATGACGTGCGCCTTTACCCCTGCCTGTGCGAACATTTCGCGTACCTTCACGCTGTCCGCTTCGTGTATTTGCAAGATGAGCGCCGGGTTTTCGGCAAACAAAACATGTATGATACCGGCGTCGTTTCCTATTTCCGTCAGGTCAATTTCCATACCGCCGCTGCGGTTGGCAAAACACATTTCGAGCAATGCGGTTATCAGGCCGCCGGACGATACATCGTGTCCTGCCGCAAGCATTCCCTGAGCAATGAGGCTTTGAACAACTTCAAACGCCCTCGCAAAATAAGCGGTATTGGTTATGTCGGGAACTGCATCGCCCATTTTGCCTAATATTTGCGCAAAGCTGCTTCCCCCCAGGGCGAAAGGCGCACACGACAAGCCGATATAAATGATCTGTGTTGCAGGGTTATTCTCTATCACGGGACGTACCGCTTTGCGAACATTTCCCGTTTGTGCTACTGCGAAAATGATAGCGGTTCCGGGAGCAAGTACAACGTCGCCGTCGGGATATTTCTGTGTCATCGAAAGCGAATCTTTCCCTGTGGGAATATTGATGCCAAGTTCGATAGCAAACTGGCTTGCCGCTTCCACCGCGCTGTACAGACGCGCATCCTCACCAGGGTTGTTGCACGCCCATTGCCAGTTGGCGCTTAACGAAACAGCCTTGAGCCCGCCGTCGAGAGGCGCCCAAACGATGTTGGTGAGCGCTTCGGCGATGGATAGGCGCGAACCGGCGGCAGCATCCAGCAATGCAACGCCCGGCGCATGTCCGACAGAGGTTGCAATGCCCGACTTTCCATGATAATCGAGCGCTGTCATGCCGAGATTATTCAACGGAAGCTGTATCTCACCGGCTGTTTGCTGCAAGGCTACCAACCCGGTTACCGAACGGTCAACCTTGTTGACAAGCCAGTCCTTGCAAGCCACCGCTTCCAATTGTAAAATACTTTCGAGATATTCGTGCAATTTGTTTTTCTCATACGTTACAGGCTCAAAGTCATACGGAACAGAAGTGTCGTTGATTACCGTTTTGGGCGTGTTGCCAAACATATCCCCGAGCATCAGGTCTATCGGTTTTTCGCCTGTATCGGGATTTTCAAACGTGAGACGATGGTCGCCTGTCACATCGCCGATGACATACATCGGAGCACGTTCGCGCTCGGCGATACGGCGAAACGTTTCAATATCCTTAGCTTTCAGAATCAATCCCATGCGTTCCTGCGACTCATTGCTCACGATTTCCTTGTCAGAAAGCGTCGGATCGCCGATGGGCAGGCGGCTCATGTCAATCTTTCCGCCGGCGTCTTCCACCAATTCCGACAGGCAGTTAAGGTGGCCGCCCGCACCGTGGTCGTGTATGGATACGATTGGGTTGTGCGGGCTTTCGGCAAATGCACGAATGGCATTTACAACACGCCGCTGCATTTCGGGGTTGGCTCGCTGCACAGCGTTCAGTTCAATAGCGTTGGCAAATTCGCCCGTGGCCACCGACGACACGGCGCCCCCGCCCATCCCGATGCGGTAGTTGTCGCCGCCAAGCAATACAATTTTGTCGCCCGGTTCGGGTGTTCCTTTCATGCTGTCACTTTTGCGTCCGTATCCCACGCCTCCGGCCAGCATAATGACTTTGTCGAAGCCAAATTTCTTCGTCTTTTCGGTATGTTCGAAGGTAAGAACGCTTCCGCAAATGAGCGGCTGTCCGAATTTATTCCCGAAGTCGCTCGCTCCATTCGACGCTTTGATGAGAATGTCCAACGGCGACTGGTAAAGCCATGGGCGCGGGGCCATTGCGTTCGGCGGAAGAATAAATTCCGCCGCATCTCTTTCCGAAAAACGCGGATACGACGTCATATACACTGCCGTACCTGCCGACGGAACAGCGCCACGGCCACCTGCCACACGGTCGCGGATTTCTCCGCCGCTGCCTGTCGCTCCACCATTAAACGGCTCTACGGTAGTGGGGAAATTATGCGTTTCGGCTTTCATCGAAATAACCACTTCTTCGGAGCGAGTGCCGAAAACACCGCAAGCAGGCGTAAACCGTTCCACCTGCGGGCCCTCAATAAAAGCGCAATTGTCCTTGTAAGCCGATACGATACGGCCGGGATTGACTGCCGATGTGCGTTTGATCAGTTGAAAGAGCGATAAAGGTTTTGCAACGCCGTCGATGACAAATTGTCCGTTGAAGATTTTATGACGGCAATGCTCGGAATTGACTTGCGAAAAGCCGAAGATTTCGCTGTCGGTGAGCGGGCGACCTGATTTTTTCTGTAAATTTTCGAGGTAGGCTATTTCACCGGCATTCAGCGCAAGTCCCTCCTGCCGGTTGTAATCGGCGATGTCGCTGATATGCCGCACAGGTTCACGTTTACGGTTGATGGTGAAAATGCCGGCGGTAAGGTTTTCGTAGAGCGTCTGTAACATAGGGTCATGGCCATGCGGCATGTTCCTGGCGGACAGAAACTGCTCAATACGCACAATGCCGCAAATGTTCATATTTGAAACAATATCTACGGCGTTGCTGCTCCATGGCGTTACCATTTCGCGGCGCGGACCAATAAACAAACCTTTTATTTCTGCAGCTTCTGCAAGGGTTGCTTCGCCAAACAGCCAATTGAGTTTGAAAATATCGTCAGCCAATAATTTTTCAACTGTCTGTACGGCAATAATATTTTCGTTTTTATTGTGAAAAAAGTATATCATGCTGTTGTTGTAAAAACGATTTATTTTTAGACCAATGTATTCATTGGATTCACAATAAATTATATCTTATGTACTCCAGTAACGTATCATTCATCCGCTTCATGCCTCCTTTTGTCGGATAGTTGCCTGTAAAATACCAGTCGCCGCCGTTGTTGCGGCAAATTTCCGACAGGGTTTCCCTTTGCTGAAAAATGAGTTCAACAGGGCAGGTAACTTCTTCGGGAGTAATCAGTTCTACAATCTTTTTTGAAATTTCGGCATCGGAAAAAGGCTTGTAAATTTCGGTGGCATAGTTAATCATTCGTTCTTCGGGCAAGGCTTGTTGTGCAACACATTTTTGGTATATCTCTTCGGCAGAGACAGGATGCGCCCCATCTCTGCATACCCCGTCTCTACACAGTTCCAATGCGGCACGGAAGGCGATCAAATCGCCGATATTCGACATGTCTATTCCGTAAAAGTCAGGATAACGGATTTGTGGCGCCGACGAAACGATGACCATTCTGCGCGGGTTCAGTCGTGCCAGAATGGTGATGATGCTTTGCCGGAGCGTTGTGCCGCGAACAATGCTGTCGTCAATAACTACCAGATTATCTGTTTTGGGGCGAATTGAGCCGTATGTAATATCATACACATGGTTAGCGAGTTGGTCTCGTTCGCCGCTCTCGCTGATAAACGTACGAAGTTTAATGTCTTTTATGGCAACCTTTTCAGTGCGAACCCGCCGGGAGATGATTTTCGAGACAGCGGCTGCATCCTTATTGTCTAACTTTTCTATCGCCCTGCATTTTTCCTCATCAAGATAATCATTCAAACCCTCCAGCATTCCCATGAAGGCTACTTCTGCCGTGTTGGGAATAAATGAAAAAACGGTGTTTTCGAGGTCGTAATCAATTGCCGCGAGAATTTGTGGCACTACGGCACGTCCTAATTTTTTGCGTTCCTGGTAGATGTCATGGTCGTTGCCACGCGAAAAATAAATCCGTTCGAAAGAACAGGGCGTAATGCGATTTTCAGTTTTCGATTTTTTTCCGTAAGCAAAACCGAACTGTTGATTTTTGACTACGGCATGACAGACCTCTTCGCCGGAAGCGGAAATAAAAAGCGTTTCGCCTGCGCCAATTTCCCGGATGCTCTCTTTGTCTGCATTGATAACAGTTTGAATGGCGGGGCGTTCCGATGCCACAACAATTAATTCGTCGTCAGCATACCAAAATGCCGTTCGGATGCCCCAGGGGTCGCGTGCAGCAAACATTTCGCCAGAGCCGGTCATTCCACACAATACAAAACCACCGTCCCACATCGGCATACACTCCTGAAGCGTTTCCTGCAAATTACCCGCTTTCTGGTCAAGCAAATACCCCAGTTGTTCAAGCAAAACGGTTGTATCCGAATTTCTACGCGGATGCTGCCCCTGTGATGCAAGTTGTGCAAAAATTTTATCTACATTGGTCAAATTGAAATTTCCGCAAAGGGCAAGCGTATTCTTACGATAGTTACTTCGCCGAAGATGAGGATGGACATATGCCAACCCCGAACTTCCGGTAGTACTGTACCGCAGATGTCCCATATAACACTCGCCGATAAACGGGATACCCTCAGCCGCTATTTGCCCATTGACAGACGAAAACAGTTTGGCAATAGCATTTTTACCTTCTTTCCGTTCGCGGAACATAAATTCTTCACCTGCCTGTGCAGAAAGCGAAACACAGGCAATTCCTGCACCATCCTGTCCGCGATTATGCTGTTTGTGCATGAGCAAGTAAAGCTTGCTCAGCGCATAACGTGATGAGCCGTATTTAGAAACGTAATATTCAATCGGTTTACGAAGCCGGATAAGCGCTACGCCACATTCATGTTTCAGTTCTTCCATAAATCTATCGTACAAGCAACAGTTCCTGGTATTCAGGCAGCGCCCGCCTGTCCTGGCGGTTCATTGCTTCAGCTTCATCGTTCGGGAAGAGGCTGTTGATTTTAAATACATTGTCCAAAAGTACCGGCTGGTAGCCCGAAGCCACCGGAACCGCCTGGCGCCCCAATGCCTCACATAAAACGTCAAATGCTGATCTACTCATTTCTGTTGATGAATTATTTTTCTGCAAAGATTATTCATCAGTAAAAACTATGGTGCAATTTTTTACGTAAACTTTTTGAAGGAAATATCAAAATATAAATTTTACAACAGATACGCCTGTTTTGCAGGAAATTTATATTTTTCACATGGTATGCAGAGAAAGTTACAATGAAGTTATCTTATTGTCATTTATTTTGGTGAAATACAGACAATGGGGTGAGCATAACGGGATTATATCCGCATATCTGCAATCCGCGTTCCTGCAATGATTACTTTGGTTTGATTGGCAAAAGAACTTAACCGCACAAAGCCTTTGCCACGAGGGCCGAAACGTTCGCCCGGCGAGGACAAAATGTAACATTCGTTTAGTAATTTGTCAAACAGTTTCCACGACGTGCCGTAAGGCGACTCCACCCACAGGTAAGGCGAATTTACTCCGCCCCAGAATCTTAGCCGCGCTTCGGTCAGCGCCTGCTGCAATATTGCTGAATTCGTCATGTAGTACTTGACGTTTTCAGCAATCCATTCCTGCCCCTGGGCGCTGAACAGCGCTTCAGCTCCCTTTTGAATGATATAGGAAGGGGTATAGTTTTTTATCATCTGCCGGTAGCGCCACAAAGTGTTCAGGTCGGCATTCTTGTCAACCTTGAACGAATAACCGGTTATTGCCTTCGGAATAATGGTATATCCGCAATGTAAACCCGTGAAACCTGCATTTTTTGAGAAAGTGCATAATTCTATGGCTACTTTCTTTGCTCCCTTTATCTCGTAAATGGTGCGCGGTATGTCGGGGTCATGGATGAACGAAACATAGGTGGCGTCGAAAAGAATAAGCACATCATTGTCAATAGCGTATTTTACCCATTTTTCGAGCGTTTTGCGATTCATTACGCCCCCGGTCGGATTATTCGGATAACTCAAATAGATAACATCGGGGCGCGACTTGGGAAATTCGGGCATAAAATCTTTCTCTTTCCTGCATTCAAGGTAAATGATATTGCTCCATTGACGGTTTTTGTTCAACTCACCTGCACGATTGCTGATGACATTCGCGTCAATATAATCCTGTGAGGCAGGGTCAATTACAGCAATACGATTGTCGCCGCACAATATATCGCCAATACTGGCTACGTCTTCTTTGGTTCCCTGATTGATAAAGACCTCCCCGGGCTCCATTTTAACTTTGTAGTTTTTATATTTATACCTGATAATTGCGTCAATCAGAAACGGATAGCCTTCTGCCGGGCCGCGCCCTTTGAAAGTTGCTTCATTACCCATTTCGGCGATGGCTTCGGTCATTGCTTCCATCACACAAGGTGCAAGTGGGCGTATGACGTCTCCGCTGTCGAGCCTGATTAACCTGACGCCGCGGTTGGTCGTCTGAAACTGATGGACGCGCTTGTCAATCTGATACTGAGTTTCGTCGTTGACGACTTTGAGAAATTGGGAGTTGATGATTGCCATTATGCGCTTTCTTTTCAGCGCAAAGATAGGTATTTTCGTTTAATTTATACAGTTTAGCCGCCCGCAACAACCCCGAAACGACGCCGCCCGTTACGAATATCCGTTTGCAGTTTTTTATCATCAATACTCCTCCCAGCTTTTAATACCAATATCTTCCCTTCCGATACTGCAAAAAGCGTTGATAAACGCCTTTGCCAGACGTGCATTGGTTATCAGCGGTATATTGAAATCTATTGCCGAACGGCGTATGGTATAGTCGTTGAAAAGTTCTGTTTTGGACAGGTTTTTAGGAATATTTACTACAAAATCTATTTTCTGCTCCATGATGTAGCCGAGCGTATTTGGCTTCTGGTTGGTATCGGGCCAATGCAGGACGGTGGCGCTTATGCCGTTGAGCGCTAAATAATCAGCTGTCCCTTGCGTTGCATATAATTCATATCCGTTCTGCTGCAGTTTCTGCACGGCAGGAAGCAAGTCTGCCTTTGAGCGGCTGTCGCCGGTGGAAAGCAGGATGGTTTTTTTGGGAATTGTGTATCCAACCGACAGCATCGCTTTCAGGATTGCCTCGTCAAAATCTTCGCCGATGCACCCCACTTCGCCGGTCGAAGCCATCTCCACGCCAAGTACGGGATCTGCCTTTTGCAATCTTGAAAAGGAGAACTGAGGGGCTTTAATACCTACATAATCAAGGTCAAAAGCTGATTTGTGCGGGATTTGCGGTTCCAACCCGAGCATTACTTTTGTGGCAATATCTATAAAATTAATTTTCAAGACCTTGGACACAAAAGGGAATGAACGCGAAGCGCGCAGGTTGCACTCAATCACCCTGATGTCGTTATTTTTAGCCAGCAACTGCATGTTGAACGGACCGGTAATGTTCAATCCTCTGGCAATCTGTCGTGCAATCTTTTTAATTCGTCTCGTCGTTTCCATATAAAGTTTTTGGGCGGGAAAGACCATCGTCGCATCGCCCGAATGGACGCCGGCAAACTCAACATGCTCCGAAATGGCATAGATTAACACCTCGCCATTGCGTGCCACCGCATCAATTTCAATCTCTTTGGCATATTCGACAAACTCTGTAACAACAACGGGATATTGCCTGTTTACATTGGTGGCGAGCGTCAGAAAGCCCTCCAGTTCGTCGCGGTTGCTCACAACATTCATTGCCGCACCCGAAAGCACATACGAAGGACGAATTAAAAGCGGAAATCCGACTTTCCCGGCAAAAGCGTAAATTTCTTCGAGCGAAGTCAACTCTTTCCAGCGCGGTTGGTCGATACCCAAATCGTCGCACATCTGTGAAAAGCGGTGGCGATTTTCTGCCCCGTCTATGTTGTCGGCAGATGTTCCGAGTATATTTACCCGGTGGCTGTCAAGACGCTTTGCCAGGTTGTTGGGAATTTGCCCCCCTACAGAAACAATTACGCCCTGCGGCTGTTCCAAATCAACAATATCCAACACGCGCTCCAACGTCAGTTCGTCGAAATAGAGGCGATCGCACACATCATAGTCGGTCGAAACCGTTTCAGGATTGTAGTTTATCATTATCGCTTTCAGTCCGTTCTGGCGTATGGTATTGACTGCATTTACCGAACACCAGTCAAACTCCACCGAGCTGCCTATGCGGTATGCGCCCGAACCCAAAACAACGATACTCTGATTGTCGCGGGCAAAATCAACATCGTGCTCCGTACCGTTGTAAGTCAGGTAAAGATAGTTGGTCATCGCCGGATATTCCGCAGCGAGCGTGTCTATCTGTTTTACTACCGGAGCAATGCCTTGCGATTTGCGATAATTTCTGACCAAATCCATTTTGGAATTGACGTCAATAGCTTCACCATAAATAATTCGTGCTATCTGAAAATCGGAAAAGCCTTTTTGCTTCACTTCCAAAAGCATTTCGGGCGGAACATCTTCTATCTTGTTATACTTCATCAGGGCCTGGTCAAGACGATAAATTCCGGCTAACTTTTGCAAAAACCATTTGTCTATTCTGGTGAGCCTATGGATTTCATCAATGTCGTATCCCTTATACATAGCGTTGGCAATCACAAAAATGCGTTTGTCGGTGGGTCTGCTCAACTCCTCGTCTATATTTTCTACGGCAAGTTCCCTGTTAGCTACAAACCCGTGCATTCCCTGACCAATCATACGTAAGCCCTTCTGTATCGCCTCTTCGAAATTGCGGCCGATTGCCATTACCTCGCCTACCGATTTCATTGATGAGCCTAACAATCGCGAAACGCCTCTGAATTTACCCAGGTCCCAACGCGGAATTTTACAGACAACATAATCCAGCGCCGGCTCAAAAAAGGCTGTTGTTGATTTAGTTACAGCGTTTTTCAACTCGTGTAAACCATAACCCAACGCTAACTTTGCAGCCACGAAAGCAAGCGGATAACCTGTCGCTTTCGACGCCAACGCCGACGAACGGCTCAAACGGGCATTGACCTCTATCACGCGGTAATCTTCCGAAGCGGGGTCGAGTGCATATTGCACATTACACTCACCGACAATGCCTATATGACGAATGATTTTGATTGACAAACGGCGAAGTTTGTGATATTCGGCATTTGTAAGCGTTTGCGAAGGGGCGACAACGATACTTTCACCCGTATGAATACCGAGCGGATCGAAATTTTCCATGTTGCAAACCGTTATACAGTTGTCATATTTATCGCGCACCACCTCATATTCAAGTTCTTTCCAGCCTTTGAGTGATTTTTCAACCAATATTTGAGGCGAATAGGTGAATGCTTTCAACGCCAGCGCATCAAGTTCCGTCTCGTTATCGCAAAAACCGCTGCCCAGGCCTCCAAGTGCGTAGGCGGCACGAATAATTACAGGATAACCCAATTCCTTTGCCGCCCGTTTGGCGTCTTCAACTGTGGTTACTGCTTTGCTCTTAATGGTTTTGATGTTTATCTCATCCAGCTTTCCGACAAATTTCTGACGGTCTTCGGTATCAATAATCGCCTGAACAGGAGTACCCAACACGCGGACATTATACTTTTCAAGTATGCCTCCCCGATAGAGTTTTACTCCGCAATTAAGCGCAGTCTGTCCGCCGAAAGCAAGCAAAATTCCTTCGGGACGCTCTTTTTCTATCACCTGTTCTACAAAATCGGGAGTTACGGGAAGGAAATAAACCTTGTCGGCGATGTTCTCCGACGTCTGAATCGTTGCGATATTGGGATTTATCAAAACAGTAAAAATCCCCTCCTCTTTCAGCGCTTTCAGCGCCTGCGAACCCGAATAGTCAAACTCGCCGGCTTCGCCTATTTTCAATGCTCCGGAACCGAGTAGTAAAACTTTTCTTATCTTTTGCATAATGCAATAAACTTATCGAATAAACACTCCGTATCATTTGGGCCACTTGTCGCTTCGGGGTGGAACTGTACGGAAAAAAACGGTTTGGATTTATGACGGATGCCTTCGTTTGTCCCGTCGTTAAGATTGACGAAATAAGGTTCCCAGTCTTTGTTGAGCGATGCCGTATCAACCGCGTAACCGTGATTTTGAGAAGTGATAACAGCACGACTTGTACCCACTTCCAAAGCAGGCTGATTGTGGCTGCGGTGTCCATATTTCAACTTGTATGTGGTTGCGCCTGCCGCAAGCGAAAGAAGCTGATTCCCAAGACATATCCCAAAAATCGGCTTGCCGGTTTCCACTGCTTTTCTGATATTGGAAACAGTGGCTCCGCACATTTCGGGGTCGCCGGGGCCGTTGCCGAGCATCACGCCGTCGTAATCGAGTTTTGTGAAATCATAATCCCAGGGAACTCTTATAACAGTTGCGCCTCTTGCAACAAGACATCGGATAATGTTGTACTTGCAGCCACAATCCACCAAAACTATTTTTATATCACCGTTTCCATAGGTTTTCACCGCTTTGCAACTCACCTCCGCTACGAGATTTCTTTTATTGGGGTCATCAAACTCCTCTGGCACATCGCACCCCTCCACTACCAACTTGCCAAGCATCACGCCCTGCTCACGAATAATTTTGGTAACCTGCCGCGTATCAACACCGTAAATACCGGGGATATTGTACTCTTTCAGCCACTCATCAAGACTTTTTACAGCGTTCCAATGACTGTACTCAAAGGAATAATCCGAAATCACAAGTGCCTTGATATGGATTTTGTCCGACTCGAAAAACAGCGGCAATCCGCCGTCCATTATCATTGGTTTAACTCCGTAGTTTCCAATTAAAGGGTACGTCGGAACAAGTATCTGACCACTGTATGAAGGGTCGGTCAAATTCTCGGGATAACCTGTCATTGCCGTATTGAAAACCACTTCGCCCGAAACGCTGACAGGGCTGCCAAAAGAAAATCCCTGAAACGTAGCGCCGTCTTCAAGGATTAAATATGCTTTTTTCGTGTTCATTTTATTTATATGCTTCGGAACATAAAAGTATCTGCCTGTTTCGATATACAGAGAAATATTTTTTAACAAAATAATTTATCGCATCAAATGAATTGAGTTTTTCAAAAAATACGACTACTTTTACAGAAATTTCTTACAGGCAGCGCCTTTTTGATTGATAATTTACAATCAAAATATAAAAACATGGGAGAACAAGTATTGGACGAATTGGATTACAAAATCCTGAACCTGATTTCAAACGACGCGCGAATATCGTTTTTGGAGGTTTCGCGGGCATGTAATGTATCGGGAGCATCGGTGCATCAAAGAGTTCAAAAAATGATGACAAACGGCATCATCACCGGCTCCGAATTTTGGCTTGACATGAAAAAAGCAGGTTATCAAACCTGTGCATTTCTCTCGCTTCATTTAAATGAAACAGAAAACCTTGACGCGATAGTGGAGCAACTCAAAAATATTCGGGAAATTGTTGAATGCCATTTCATAACCGGGTCATATGACATTTTCGTTAAGGTTTATGCGCTCAACAACAGTCATTTATACGAGTTAATCCAAACCCGAATCAAACCTTTGGGCGTTATCAGAACCGAAACGCTGATGTCCTTCAAAGAGTCATTTCACCGGCAGTTTATGTTTGAAGGATAAGTATCCCCTCACTCCCATTCAATAGTAGCCGGTGGTTTTGAACTGATGTCATATACCACACGGTTTACGCCCTGCACGCTGTTAATGATTTCGCCGGAAACTTTTGCCAGAAATTCACAGGGAAGGTGTGCCCAGTCAGCAGTCATGGCATCCGTTGAGGTAACGGCCCGCAGGACAATTGCATTTTCGTAGGTGCGTTCGTCGTCCATCACGCCCACCGACTTGACCGGAAGCAGTATCGCCGCTGCCTGCCAAACCTTATCGTACAAATCCCATTCGCGCAGCAAATTGATGAATATATCGTCGGCATCCTGCAAAACACGTACTTTTTCAGGAGTGATGTCGCCCAAAATGCGGATACCCAATCCCGGCCCCGGAAAAGGATGGCGGTTAAGTTGGTGCGGCATCATGCCCAACTCGCGCCCGACAAGGCGCACCTCGTCTTTATACAGCATACGAAGCGGCTCAACAAGTTTCATTTGCATCGTTTCGGGAAGTCCGCCCACGTTGTGGTGCGATTTGACAACCGTCCCCGCATCGGACTGCGACTCGATGACGTCAGGATAAATTGTTCCCTGGGCAAGCCATTGGATATTGTCCAGTTTTTGGGCTTCTTCCTCAAACACATCAATAAAGCATTTCCCGATGATTTTTCGTTTTGTTTCGGGGTCGGCTACACCTGCCAAATGATTATAAAAACGTTGCTTTGCATCTATCCCTTTTAC
>CAZVAD010000077.1:0-13142 GCA_964624645.1 uncultured Mariniphaga sp. | reverse complement strand
AGGCAGCCTGTGAATTCCTTTTTCAGAACGACAATAAATTTTCTGAATTCACAAAAAACTCCTTATTTTGTCCTCTGTCTTTAAAAATTTTCTGTGGAGATTTTTTAAAAATTAACAATGGAAATATTAAAACTGAATGACATCTTTAAAGCTCCTCCCGTACTCTCGCTGTTGGGTGGGGAATATTTCGCCAAGTTTCTAATGTATATTCTCAGGTTCAACAAGTTGAACAAAATGTATGAGCAAATTGCATCCAAACACGGCATTGAATTTATTGATGAAATTATCCGGGTTCTTGAGTTTAAAATTGAATTTGACGAAAATGAACTGAAACGTATCCCTGTCGCGGGACCGCTCATTGTTGTCGCCAATCATCCCTTTGGCGGGTTTGACAGCTTACTGCTCATCAAATACCTCTCCATGGTGCGGCCTGATGTGAAAATCACCGGAAATTTCCTGCTCAAAAAGGTGGATCCGGTTTCTGAATACTTTATCAGCGACTATCCTTTCAAAAACAACGACGCAAGCGTTGATGAGAAAACCAGCGAGGGAGTCAGCGAGGGAGTCAGAGAGGCTGTCAGGCATCTGAAAGAAGGGGGCGTTTTGTGCCTGTTTCCTGCGGGCGATTTAAGCACATACGGAACCTTTGACACCATAACCGATCAGGCCTGGCAATTTCCTGTGGTGAAATTTGTTAAAATGGCAAGAGTGCCCGTCATTCCCGCCTATTTTCAGGGAACCAACAGCCGGTTGTTTCATCTTTTTGCAAAGATTCATCCTTCACTCCGGCAGGTGAGACTGCCCTCCGAATTGCTCAGCAAGAAGCACAAAACCATAAAGTTACGGATCGGAACACTGCTTAAAGTGAATGAACAGGATAAATTCACAGATGTATATCAGTTCGGGCGCTTTCTCCGGGCAAAGACCTACAGCATGGAGTCGCCCATCGAGGTGAAGCGTTTTTTCAACTATACCCTGAAGCCCTCTTCCAGACCGGAGACTATTGTTGATCCGGTTCCGAAGGAAAAAATACTGGAAGAAATCCAAAAAGTAAAAACGCACTATACCCTGTTTTCATTGAAAAACTACACCGCTTTTTGTGCGCCATCAAGCATCATCCCGAATATCCTCACGGAAATCGGGCGATTGCGCGAAATCACCTTCCGCGAAGTGGGCGAAGGAACCAACCGCAGCATCGACATTGATGAATTTGACCTCTACTATTATCAGATGTTTATCTGGGACATAGAAGAGGAAAAAATTGTTGGCGCATACCGGATTGGCAAAGGGAAAGATATTTTGGAGCAATACGGAAAACGGGGATTTTACCTTCATTCGCTTTTCAGGATTCACGACAATTTCAGACCAATTCTCAGCGAAAGCCTCGAATTGGGGCGTTCGTTTGTCATCAGGGAATATCAGCGAAAACCCATGCCGCTTTTTCTTTTGTGGAAAGGAATTCTCTATTTTCTGCTGAAAAATCCTGAATACCGGTACCTGATTGGCCCGGTGAGCATCAGCAACAATTACTCAAAAATATCCAAAGACCTGATTATCCGGTTCATCATGCAAAATCATCTGAACTGGAAAATGGCACAATTCGTCAGGCCGCGCAACAGCTACAAATTCAAAAGCGACAACCCTGAAATGAATATTCTCATGGAAAACATGGAGCGCGACATCAACCGGCTGGACAGGGCCATCGGGGAAACAGACGAACTGAACTCCGGATTGCCCGTTCTGTTAAAAAAATACATCAAACTGAATGCAAAAATCATCGCCTTCAACGTTGATCCGAAATTCAACAACTGCCTTGACGGACTGATTGTGCTTGACGTGAATGATGTACCCAAAAACACCATCGAATCGCTGCTGAAAGAGGTGAATGACCTTTCCATTCTGGAAAAATTCTACGGACACAGGGAGTAATCAGGCATTCAGGGACAATTCAACAAAACGCACAAAATTTATATAATTTAAAAATGAATAGAAACGTAAGAGATTATCTTCTTTTGATAATCAAAGGAATGAGTATGGGAGCAGCAGATGTGATTCCCGGAGTTTCGGGCGGAACCATAGCTTTCATAACCGGAATATACGAAGAGTTGGTGAACTCAATCAAATCGGTCAATCTCAATGCGCTGAAGCTTTTTTTTACCGGAAAATTTGCTGCATTCTGGAAAGCGGTGAATGGTAACTTTTTACTTTCAGTAGTATTGGGCATCGGCATCAGCATTTTCTCACTGGCAAAAGGGCTTGAATACCTGCTCCATCACTACCCTATTCTGGTCTGGGCATTTTTTTTCGGTCTTGTGCTTGCTTCGGCCATTTATGTGGCACGGAGCATAAAAACATGGAACGCAGGGACGGTCGTTGCCGGAATTGTGGGAATTGTTGTGGCTTATTTTGTTACCGCCATTTCCCCTGCAGAGGCAAAGATTACCTGGTTTTTTATTTTTATATCGGGCGCTGTGGCCATTTGTGCGATGATTTTGCCCGGGATTTCTGGCAGTTTCATTCTGGTGCTGATGGGGATGTATAAATTTATCCTTGGCGCCGTGAGCGACTTGAATATTCCGGTGCTCCTGGTTTTTATTGCCGGAGCGCTCATTGGCATCATCGCTTTTTCCAACCTGCTCTCCTGGCTTCTGAAAAACCATCACAACATCACAATCGCCACACTCACAGGATTTATGATTGGTTCGCTCAACAAAGTCTGGCCCTGGAAGGAAGTTACCGCAACATTCATAGACCGCCACAATGAGCTGAGGCCACTGGCAGAAAAAAATATTTTGCCCGGAACCTATGAAAGGCTCACTGACAGCCCTGCATGGTTTGCCGGCGCAGTGCTTTTGGCAATCGCAGGTTTTGGGCTTATCTTTGCAATTGAAGGTTTAACAAAAAAAAGAAAATGAAAAGATACGGAATACTTGGCTATCCCCTCGGACACTCCTTTTCAAAACGGTTCTTCACCGAAAAGTTTGAACGGGAAAAAGTGGACGCCGCTTATGAAAATTTTGAAATCGAAAACATATCGCTTTTCCCTGAAATCATTCAGAAGAATCCTGAGCTGATCGGTCTGAACGTAACCATTCCCTATAAGGAACAGGTTATTCCCTATCTGGATGAGCTGGATGAAGCCATAAATGAAATTGGCGCAGTGAATACAATAAAGATTACGCGCACGGGAAAAGGGATTCACCTGAAGGGCTTCAACTCCGATGTTTACGGATTTGAAGCTTCACTGAAGCCCCTACTGAAGGTTCAGCACAAAAAAGCATTGATTTTGGGAACGGGTGGCGCATCAAAAGCCGTAAAATATGTATTGAATAATCTGGGAATCGAATTCATTTCCGCCTCTATTGAAGAGCTGAAGGAAAACGAAATCCGGTATGAAGAAATTGACTCCCGGATTATGGCAGAAAGGCTGCTTATCATTAATGCCACTCCGCTCGGCACCTATCCCGATGTGGACGCCTGCCCGCCGATTCCCTATGAATTTCTGACTGAAAACCATTTATTGTTTGATTTGGTGTACAATCCGGAAACCACAAAATTCATGGAAAAAGGGCTACAAAAAGATGCAGTTGTAAAAAACGGATATGAAATGCTGCAGCAGCAGGCATTAAAATCATATCAAATCTGGAATTCATAAAGATGAAAAACAAGAAAAAAATATTATTTGTCTGCCTGGGAAATATTTGCCGTTCACCCAGCGCAGAAGCAGTTTTCACCGCAGTGGTTGAAAAAGAAGGGCTTTCAAAAAACTTTGAAATTGACTCGGCAGGAACCGGAGGCTGGCATGTGGGGCGCCCCGCCGACAAACGTATGCAAAAACATGCCTCTAAGCGTGGTTACAATCTTACGAGCATTGCCCGCCAATTCAATCCCGAAAGCGATTTCGACCATTTTGACATGATTATCGCCATGGATGACGAAAACGTACTCTCCCTGAAAAGTATGGCAAGAGGTGAAAACGATCTGAAAAAAATTCACAAAATGACCGATTTCAGTAAGGAGTGGAATTATCAGGAAGTTCCTGACCCATACTATGGCGGGGAGGAGGGCTTTGAGCTCGTACTTGATTTACTGGAAGATGCAACAAAGGGGTTGCTGGAAAAAGCAAACCGGTAAACCATTTTTTTTCATTGCCGTTGCGGGCTTGTTTTTTTGAATAGCAGGCAGGAAAAATGTTTTTATCTTTGAGCCAAAAATGGCCATTGATAGCAAAAGTAAGCTCATGCTGTTTCCCAAAGTGGGAAAATTCATAATTCTGTTTTTCGCATTTGCACTGATTGTTGCAGGGTTGCGGGCATACCAGCTCTACACCTATATTTTCATGGAAAATGTTAAAACCGAAAAGCCTTTTATCATCGAAGAAGGCTCAGATTATGACCGGGTGATCAACACCCTGCAGGAAAATGACATTGTACTGAATTACAAAGCCTTTCATTGGGTTTCAAAGAAGAAAAATTATGCTGCGCTGATTAAGCCCGGCCGCTACCTGCTCAAAAAGGGGATGAACACCAACCAGATGGTGAATATGCTTCGTGTCGGAGAACAGGAACCGCTGAATCTGACATTCAATAATATCCGGTTTAAGGAGGATCTGGCTGGAAAAGTTAGCCGGTATATTCAGGCAGATTCCCTGTCAATCCTGATGCTTTTCAGCAATCAGGCGAAGATAGAAGCTTACGGATTTACTCCCGAAACCTTTAAAACCATGTTTATTCCCAATACTTATCGTTTTTTATGGACTACGAATGCCGCGCAGTTTGCCGACCGGATGAAGCAGGAATATGACCGTTTCTGGAACAGCTCCCGGAAAGAGAAGGCTGAAGCCCTGAACCTTTCCCCCCTTCAGGTGATGACGCTGGCATCAATTGTTCAGGAAGAGACAGCCAAAGCGGATGAAATGGAACGGATTGCAGGAGTCTATATAAACCGCCTGAAGCGGGGTATGCTCCTGCAGGCTGACCCCACGGTAAAATATGCAGCAGGAGATTTTTCACTTCGCCGGATACTGAATGTGCATCTTGAAATTGACTCGCCTTACAACACTTATAAACATGCCGGACTCCCGCCCGCTCCCATCAACTTCCCCGAAATTTCGGCAATTGATGCGGTGCTCAATTTTGAAAAGCATGATTTTATCTACATGGTTGCCCGCGAAGATTTTTCGGGCTATCACAATTTCTCGCGCACACTTTCCGAGCACAACCGCAATGCAGCCAGATATCATCAGGCGCTGAACAGCAGGAAAATCTGGAAATAGCAGTTCAAAGCATAAAAAAACCGGGCTGCATCAGCCCGGTTCCCTTATATTTTCTTAACCTGTTTCAGTTATTCTTCTTTCTTATCTTCTTCTGATTCTGTTTCGGTTTCAGCTTTTGTTTCGTCAGCAGCTTCTGAAGCAGTTTCCGTTTCAGCTATGGCTTCAACCTGAGTTTCAGTTTCCTGAACTTCTGTTTCAACAACCTCTTCTACGGCTTCATCGTGCTGAACTTCCTCTACCTTAGAATCTTCAATCTTCACATCTTCGGCAGGTTTAGTCTGCTTTCCGGATGCTGCAACAGGAGCTTCAACTTTTTTGGCTCCACCACCACGGCGCGAACGGCGGCGTTTTGGTTTTGCTGCATCTTCAGCTGATGCCAGCATGGTTTCATTATAGTCAACCAACTCAATGATGCACATTTCGGCATTGTCTCCCAGGCGGTTTCCGGTTCTCAAAATCCGGGTATATCCGCCGGGTCTGTCGGCAACCTTTACGGCCACATCACGAAAAAGTTCCGAGACCGCATTCTTGTTCTGCAAGTGCCTGAACACCACGCGCCGTGAATGTGTCGTATCTTCTTTTGCTTTTGTAATAAGCGGTTCCACGTACACACGAAGCGCCTTTGCTTTAGGCACGGTAGTAGTAATCCGTTTGGATTCTATCAGCGAGCTGGCCATATTTGCCAGCATGGCTTTGCGGTGTGAGCTTGTACGTGTTAAATGATTAAATTTCTTATTATGTCTCATTGTTTTTTACTCCTTGTCAAGTTTATATCTGCTGATGTCCATTGCAAAAGTTAATCCCATGCTTCCAAGAAGTTCTTCCAGCTCAGCAAGTGATTTTTTACCGAAGTTTCTGAATTTGAGTAAATCGGTGCGGTTATAGGATACCAGATCGCCCAATGAATCCACCTCGGCGGCTTTCAGGCAATTGAGCGCCCTCACCGAGAGGTCGAGATCAACCAGCTTGGTTTTCAGCAACTGGCGCATATGAAGCACCTCCTCGTCAAACTCTTCGTGTGCAAATTTCTCATCCGTATCGATGGTGATTTTCTCATCGGAGAACAACATCAGATGGAAAATAAGGATTTTTGCTGCTTCTTTCAGGGCATCCTTAGGCAAAATAGAACCATCGGTGGTGATTTCAATAATCAACTTTTCATAGTCGGTTTTCTGCTCCACCCTGAAATTTTCAACAGTATAATTAACGTTTTTAATCGGTGTGTAAATCGAATCAACCGGAATTATGCCAAATTCTCCGTCAACCTGCTTGTTTTCAACAGCGGGGACATAACCGCGACCTTTTTCAATGGTCAGTTCCATCTGAAGTTTCACATCGGGTTCCATCCGGCATATTATCAATTCAGGATTCAGCACCTTAAAGCCGGTCATAAATTTATTCAATTCGCCGGCAGTAAAGATTTCCTTTCCTGAAATTGTAACCGTAACTTTTTCAGAATCAAAGTCCTGAATTTCGTTCAGGAACCGTATCTGTTTAATATTCAGAACGATATCTGTCAGGTCTTCGATAACACCTTTTATTGTTGAGAATTCGTGATCAACGCCTTCAATTTTGACGTTTGTAACTGCATAGCCTTCAAGCGATGACAACAAAATTCTTCGGAGGGCATTACCGATAGTAATCCCATAACCTGGTTCCAACGGGCGAAATTCAAATTTTCCGACCTTGTCGTCGGATTCAATCATAATCACCTTGTCGGGTTTCTGGAATGCTAAAATTGCCATAATAACCTTAGTAAAATTTTATTTTGAATACAACTCCACAATGAGCTGTTCTTTTATATTTTCGGGAATATCTTCCCGCTCCGGCACATTGATAAACTTGCCGGCCATTTTCTCGCTGTCCCATTCCAGCCAATCATAGCGTCCGCCTCTGCGGGTTTGCAGTGAATCTAAGATTTCTACCATTGCCTTGGATTTTTCCCTGACGCCGACAATATCACCGGGCTTTACCAGATAGGACGGGATATTCACAACATCTCCGTTCACAACAATATGCCTGTGAGAAACAAACTGACGTGCAGCGTCCCGGGTTTTTGCTATTCCCAGGCGAAAGACGACGTTGTCAAGCCTTGATTCCAGCAACTGAAGCAATACTTCACCGGTAATCCCTTTGGATGAGTTCGCTTTTTCGAACAGGTTCCGGAATTGTCTTTCCAAAACACCGTAAGTGTATTTAGCTTTCTGTTTTTCTTTTAATTGCAGGCCATATTCCGACACTTTTCTTCTCCTGGTTGACACGCCGTGCATGCCCGGAGGATAATTTTTGTGTTCCAGAACCTTATCGGGGCCAAAAATAGGCTCGCCGAATTTCCGTGCAATTTTCGATTTTGGTCCTCTGTATCTTGCCATTACCTTTTTCTTTAAAAATTAAACACGTCTTCTTTTTGCCGGTCTGCAGCCATTGTGTGGCAGCGGGGTAACATCAACAATTTCAGTTACCTGAATCCCGATAGTGGCAAGCGCTCTGATAGCTGATTCACGTCCGTTGCCCGGACCTTTCACAAACACCTTTACTTTACGCAAACCCAGATCATAAGCAGTTTTTGCACACTCTTCCGATGCTACCTGAGCGGCATAGGGTGTGTTCTTCTTTGAGCCGCGAAAACCTTTTTTTCCTGCGGACGACCATGAAATCACCTCACCGTTCATATTGGTGAGGGTAACAATAATGTTGTTGAATGAAGAGTGGATATGAGCCATTCCGTTAGGTTCAACAACCACCACCCGCTTTTTACTTGTACTTCTCTTTTTTGCCATAATTCAACTCCGTTATTTAGTGGCCATTTTTTTGTTCGCAACAGTTTTGCGCTTTCCCTTGCGGGTGCGTGCATTTGTTTTTGTACTCTGTCCACGGACAGGCATACCTATACGATGACGGATTCCCCGGTAGCAACCGATATCCATCAACCGTTTGATATTCATCTGCACTTCTGAACGAAGCTCACCTTCAACTTTAAAATTGCTGTTGATAACGTTTCGCACAGCCTGAAACTGCTCATCGTTCCATTCCTGAACCTTTATGTTCGGATCCACTCCCGCTTCCTTGAGAATAGTATTTGCCCTGCTGCGGCCAATGCCATAAATATAGGTAAGGGCTACTTCACCTCTTTTATTATTCGGAATATCAACACCTACAATACGTGCCATATAATTTTTTTTTCAACTGATTATTTTCCCTGTCGTTGTTTAAACCTCGGGTTCTTTTTATTAATCACATACAAGCGCCCTTTTCTGCGAACGATTTTGCAATCTGCACTGCGCTTTTTAACTGATGCTCGAGTTTTCATTGTAATATTCTCTCTTAATTTTTATACCTGAACGTAATCCTGCCTTTGGTGAGATCGTAAGGCGACATTTCCACCTTCACTTTATCCCCCGGTAAAATTCTTATGTAGTGCATCCTCATCTTCCCTGAAATGTGGGCAGTTATCACATGCCCGTTTTGAAGTTCAACCCGAAACATTGCATTTGACAATGCTTCTATAATCGTTCCATCCTGTTCAATTGAAGACTGTTTTGCCATAAAAATAAAACCTTTCTAAACTTTTTTTAACTCTTTTGATTTTACTGCAAAGATAACAGAAGCTTTTCATACTTCATAATTATGTCTGCATCTCCTTAATAATGATTTAAAAAGGAAAATTAATTACATTAAAATCCTCCGCCTGCCCGTCCTTTCAAACGGCCCGATTTTGTCAGTCCGTCATAGTGGCGCATCAGCAGGTGGCTTTCAATTTGCTGCAAGGTGTCAAGCACTACCCCAACGAGAATAAGCAGTGATGTTCCCCCATAGAAATAGGCAAACGACTGATTGATCCCGATGAGCATGGCAAACGCCGGCAAAATGGTAATGATTCCAAGAAATATGGACCCCGGAAGCGTAATTCGCGACATGATGGTGTCGAGAAATTCAACGGTTTTCTTTCCGGGTTTCACTCCCGGAATGAATCCGCCGTTCTTCTTCATGTCCTCTGCCATCTGTGTAGGGTTCACTGTAATTGCCGTATAGAAATAGGTGAAAGCAACTACCAGCAAAAACTGCACAGCATTATACCAAAACCCGGTGATGTTAGATAAAGCAGCCGCAACACCCCTGAGGTTTTCAGAATTTGCCACGCCAACAATGGTGATAGGAACCATCATAATCGCCTGGGCGAAAATAATGGGCATAACACCTGCCGCGTTCACTTTCAGCGGAATGTACTGACGCACACCGCCGTATTGTTTGTTCCCCACAATCCGCTTGGCATACTGCACCGGAATTCTCCGGGTTCCCTGAACCAAAAGAATGGATGCAATAAAAACCATGAAAAGGATAACAAACTCAATGAGAAACATTACAAGACCTCCTCCCTGCTGGCTGATCCGGGAAGCAAATTCCTGAACGATAGCCTGTGGCAGCCGCGCAATGATACCGATCATAATAATCAGGGAAATTCCATTCCCGATTCCTTTGTCGGTAATGCGCTCACCCAACCACATCACAAACATTGACCCGGCCGTCAGAATAATAACAGACGACACCGTGAACAATGCGCCCCTCAATGCAAAAGCAGTTTCGGGCAACTGAAAATGCAGGTTGGTCAGATATGCCGGCGACTGGAAAATCAGAATAATTACGGTCAGATACCGGGTAATCTGATTTATCTTCCTTCTTCCCGACTCTCCCTCTTTCTGCAACCTCTGGAAATAGGGCACTGCAATTCCAAGCAACTGAATCACAATTGAGGCGGAAATATACGGCATAATACCTAAAGCAAAAATTGAAGCCTGAGCAAATGCTCCTCCGGAAAACATGTTGATTAGCCCGAGCAATCCGTCAGAAGTCTGGCTTTGCAGGTTCTGCAGTTGGCCGGGGTCAACACCCGGAAGAGACACGAATGAGCCCAACCTGTAGATTAAAACAAAAAACATGGTTGTCCCGATCCGGATTCTCAGATCTTCGATCTTGTAAATATTCTTCAGTGTCTCTATAAATCGTTTCATTATAGTCTAAAGTATTTCTGTTGTTCCTTCAAGTTTTTCGATAGCTTCCTTTGCGCTTTTGGAAAAAGCGTGGGCTTTAACTTCAAGCTTCCTGTCAAGAGAACCACCGCCAAGGATTTTAACCTTATCGTTTTTCGATGCTATTCCTGCATTAACCAATACGGCAAAATCAATTGATGTAACATTTGTTCTTTCAGCTATCTGCTGCAAAACGTCAAGATTAATTGCCTTGTATTCAACGCGGTTGATATTTTTAAATCCTGATTTGGGAACCAGCCGCTGCAAAGGCATCTGTCCGCCTTCGAAGCCGATTTTTCTTGAATACCCGGAACGTGACTGCTGCCCTTTATGACCACGGGTTGAAGTTCCCCCGCGACCGGAGCCTTCGCCGCGCCCGATCCGCTTTGTTTTTTTGGTAGAACCCTCTGCAGGTCTCAACTGATTTAAATTCATAATTTCAATTCTTTGAAATATTGTTATACTTCTTCAACTTTAACTAAATGTGCCACTTTTCGGGCCATGCCAACCACTTGCGGGGTTGCCTCGTGTTCAACGGTCTGGTGCATTTTTCTCAGCCCCAGAGCTTCCAGCGTAGCTTTCTGCTTTTTGTTTGAACCGATACTGCTTTTTACTTGTGTAATCTTAATTTTAGCCATGACTGCTTTATCCTTTAAATACTTTTTCAAGTGAAACGCCCCTGTGCTGTGCTACCGTGCGGGCATCTCTGAGTTCGAGAAGCGCTTCCATGGTAGCTTTGACCAGGTTATGCGGATTGGAAGACCCTTTTGATTTGGCCAGAATATCGGTAACTCCAACACTTTCAAGCACTGCCCGCATAGCGCCTCCTGCAACAACGCCGGTACCCGGTGTGGCAGGTTTGAGCAAAACATCAGCGCCTCCAAAACGGGCTGCCTGTTCGTGCGGAATAGTGCCGTGCAGAATCGGAATTTTAAACAGATTCTTTTTGGCCGCTTCAATTCCCTTGGCAATTGCTGTTGTTACCTCGCTTGCCTTGCCAAGTCCCCAGCCTACAATGCCGTCTTCATTTCCAACAACAACAATGGCTGTGAAACTAAACGTGCGTCCCCCTTTGGTAACCTTGGTTACCCGGTTGATTGCCACCAACCTGTCTTTCAATTCGAGATCGCTTGTTTTAACTTTTTTACTTAATGTCGCCATAATTTATTTCATCTCATTTATTTCCCCGCTTTCAAAAACCTGAAAATTTTCCAGTTTTCTCCGGCAGTCCGAAACTCATTTCAAAACTTAAGACCTCCTTCTCGTGCTGCATCAGCTAATTGTTTCACTCTTCCATGGTATAAATAACCATTTCTGTCAAACACTATATGCTCAATGCCTGCATCCAGTGCCTTTTTGGCAATGAGCTTACCCACCATCGCTGCTTTCTCGGTTTTATTTCCGCTTTCTGCGGCAATCTCTTTTTCTGTTGAAGAGGCGGTAAGCAGTGTCGTTTGATTGATATCATCAATTAACTGAACGTATATTTGCTTATTGCTTCTGAATACGCTCAGACGCGGACGTTCGGCTGTTCCGGTAACAATTTTCCGTACCCGGTGCTTTATCCTGATTCGCCTTTCTGTTTTTGTTAATGCCATAATTCTTTAATTTTTCAAAAATTATTTTGCGGTGGCCTTACCAGCTTTACGCCTCAACTCTTCGCCAACAAACTTAATCCCTTTTCCTTTATAAGGTTCAGGCTTACGGAATGATCTGATTTTTGCGGCAACCTGTCCCAACAACTGCTTGTCGGAGCCTTTCAGTGTAATAATCGGATTGCTGCGTCTGTCAGACACTGCTTCCACAGTTACTTCGGGAGGAAGCTGCAAGTAGATGTGGTGTGAAAACCCCAGAGCCAGATCGAGCACATTATTGGCCAAAACTTCGGCACGATAGCCTACGCCAACAAGTTCCAGCTTAATCTCGAACCCTTTGGAAACACCTTCCACCATATTGTTCACCAGTGAACGCGTCAGTCCGTGCAGCGACTTTTGCTGCTTGGTTTCCTGTAGCCTGGCAAATTGGATCTGATTGTCTTTGATTTCTATTTCAATTTCGGGCGCCACCTGCTGTTTCAATTCACCAAGCGGTCCTTTCACCGAAATCAGGTTATTCTCTTCAACCTTAATTTCTACTCCTGACGGAATTTCAATGGGTAATTTACCTATTCTTGACATAACCTGCTTTTTTTAATAGACATAACATAAAATTTCACCGCCGACTTTCATCTCGCGGGCTTCCTTGTCAGTAATCACACCGCTTGAGGTAGAAAGTATAGCTATTCCAAGACCATTGAGAACCCGCGGAACTTCATCGCTGTTGCAATATTTCCGCAATCCCGGTTTGCTGATTCTTTCCATTCCTTTAATTGCAGGCACTTTTGACTCAGGATTATATTTCAGCGCAATTTTTATGTTGCCCTGATAGCCTTCATCGTCATCAAATTTGTAGTTTAAAATGTATCCCTTGTCCATCAGGATTTTTGTAATTTCCTTCTTAATGTTTGATGCCGGGATATCAACTACTCTGTGTTTAGCAAGAATCGCATTGCGTATTCTTGTCAGATAATCTGCTATTGGATCTGATACTTTACTCATTATTTCAAGTCTTTAACAATTACCAACTGGCTTTTTTCACTCCGGGAATTTGACCTGTCGAAGCCATTTCGCGGAAATTAATTCTGCTGATTCCGAACTGGCGCATATATCCCTTGGGTCTTCCGGTCAGTTTGCAGCGGTTGTGCAAACGAACGCTTGAAGAGTTTCTGGGGAGTTTCTGCAATCCAACCCAATCTCCTTCGGCTTTGAGCCTGGCTCTTTTTTCGGCGTATTTTTCAACCA
>CAZVAD010000076.1:0-13183 GCA_964624645.1 uncultured Mariniphaga sp. | reverse complement strand
AATAGCAGTTTCCTAAACTGTAGATCTGGGTTCGATTCCCGGTGGGGCTACTGAAAAACCACGCTATCGATTGATTGACGGGTTTTCATACAGCACTTCATCCCTGACGAACGCTTTGGTGCTGAACCGGCAGATTTAAAAAGCAAATGCAACTAGTTAATCAATATTTTCTCAATATTTCATCAGGAACCAGGAGAGTTATTTTTTATTTTCTGAAAAACATCCCATAAAACAATTCCGGCGCTGACCGACACATTGAACGAATGTTTTGTCCCGTATTGCGGGATTTCAACCGCGCCGTCGCAAAGGTTGATTACCTGCTGCTGCACGCCTTTCACTTCATTTCCAAAAATCAGCGCAACTCTTCCGTCTTGTGGAGGTAAAAAATCAGGCAGCGAAATACTATTTTCCACCTGCTCCACAGCATAGATTTTGTATCCGTTCCGGCGCAGTTTTTCCACGGCATCTTCTGTTTTTTTAAAATATTCCCACGCAACAGTTTTTTCGGCATCCAGGGCAGTTTTATGAATTTCTTTGTTGGGGGGTGTCGCTGTAATTCCACAAAGAAAGATTTTTTCAATCAACAGCGCATCGGCTGTGCGAAAAACCGATCCGGTATTGTTGCAGCTTCTGACGTTGTCGAGCACCACAACCAGAGGGGTTTTGGATGCTTCTTTGTATTCATCGGGTGAAAGCCGGTTTAACTCGTTGATTTTAAGTTTTCGCATTTTCAAAATTCTTCGATTTTTGGTGAATGTTTCATAAAACTTTGATTCAGAGGCAGCATTGCAAACAATTTCAGGCAGATTTTAATAATCTACAATTGCCCGCCGCACCGGCATGGTCATGCAGCGCGCTCCGCCGCCACCCCGCGCCAGCTCTGACCCGGCAATGGCAATCACGCATCTTTGGTAATCGTCAATTTTCACTTTGCTTTCGATTATATCATCGGCATGAATGATTTCAAAACCGTTTTTGTTCAACTCCTCCAGTGTATTCACATTTCGCTCATAACCAATAATTTTACCCGGTGCAACCGCCAGAAAATTTGCGCCGCTGTGCCACTGCTCGCGCTCCTGAATCCACAGGTCCTTTTTTCCGCCGCAGGCAATCGGTTTTAAAGGAATGCCAAGTTTTTTCAATGCCTCCGGGATATTGGGCTGTTCATTGATTTTCACTTTGCCGTTGTCTATGCGGATGGAGATGGTGCGGTAAGCACCCATACCGAAAATCACAGGTTCATAAACCATGCAGGCATCAGTATCCAGACAGGTAAATACCATGTCAAGATGAATGAACGACTCCGGCGCATGCGGCATCTCCTGCACGATGATATGATAAGGTTTCCTGCTGTTGCTCTTAATATGTTCAATGATGTAGTCAATGCTCTGAGCGCTTGTGCGCATACTTGCGCCAATCACAAGAACATCTTCCCGGACAACATGGAAATCACCGCCTTCAAGGTTAACTTTGGCTTCGGACGAAAGATTCAAGAGGGTTTTTTCCGGAATCAGAACGGAAGTTTCAAATGCGGGATGGTATTTGAAAATTGACTCCATGATGAGTGTTTCGCGCTCGCGCACCGGATTGGCCATCCGGCCAATGAGCATGTTGTCGTTCATCCCCATGGCGGAATCCCGGGTAAAAAAAAGATTGTGCAACGGGCGTATCAGAAATTTTTCCCGGCTCAGGTAGCTGGTCAGATTGTTGCGCTCCAGAAGCAACCCCTCAATGAGTGTGGCAGCCAACTGAGCTGCCGGTTTTTCAGTCAGTTGCTGCTCCAGTCCAGGCAGCTCCTCGTGCCGGCAGATTTTACGGAGCAACTCCTGTTTTGCCTGAGGATTTCCAAGCACATCCGCCAACAAATCCTTTACTTCAAAAACCTGTGTGATTTTTCGCAATAAGCCGGAGAAACGGGCATACTCTTCAGATGCAATGGAGAGATTCAGAATATCACTGTACAATGCGCGTTCAACCGTTTCCGGAGTCATGCTTTCCACTTCCGGCCCCGGAGTGTGAATCAGCACCCCTTCGAGCCTGCCGATTTCAGAATGGATACGGATTTTCATTTTTAATATTATATAACACGGTAAAGATATAAACTTTGCACGTGCTATAATCTAAAATGAATATCTTCGTTTTTCAATGTGATGAAAAGGAAAATTCAGATAGCGACACTTGGTTTTATCTTTCTTGCCGCCTTTGCAGTGCAGGTGCCGGCGCAAAAAAAAGATACAACTTATACGATGGGAATTGTTCAAAACGGCGATACAATCATCCACCGGAATATCCCTGAAATTGTAATTCTTCCTCAGCATGATTTTAAAAACCCGCGACAGGAGAGAAAATATAACCGCTACATTCTGAGAGTGAAGAAGGTATTTCCCTATGCCAAGCTGGCAGGTGAGCTGCTGAGAAAGTATGAGCCGGAATATATGGCGCTTGACAATGACCGCGACCGGCGCAGGATGATGAAAAGTCTGGAGAAACAACTATTGGATGAATACAAGGATGACATGAAACGAATGACCATCAGTGAGGGGCATATCCTGATCAAGCTCATTGACCGGGAAACGGCCAAAACCTCCTATTCGCTCATCAAGGATTTCAGGGGCGGCGTGCCGGCGGTGTTTTGGCAGGGAATCGCCCGGTTGTTTGGCAGCAACCTCAAGACCGAATTTGATCCTTACGGCGAGGACCGCCTTTTGGAGGAAATTGTTACCCTGATTGAGATTGGTTACCTCTGATTTTTCGCCATGCCTGAAATATACCGGACTTTCATTGCCATTGAGGTGACGCCATCGCCTCTGTTTTTAAAATAATTTACAAACAGACGCAACCAAAACAGGGTTTTATCCATCTTCATCATAATAATCAACAAAAACTTTAAATAATGAAGAAATTTTTTATTCCTGCATTTGCTTTGTTCTTATTCTTTTCGTTTTTCAGTTGCAATAAAAATGATGAGGACTTTGAGCGAATTGAAAAAGAATATCTAATTAACTGTGATGTGAACTTTGTTTTTCTTGATGAAAACAATGATGGCCTAATAAACCCGGAAGATGCCACCACTTTTCCGTTTGCGTACCGGGATAGTTTTCCACAATTCAAGGAGAATGAAATAAACAGAACGCACAACAGCATTCTGTATAATGGAAATGTAAATGAGATAAAATACGGTCAGGAAATTGACAAAACCATATGGATAACGCTCCTGTGGGGATTTGACAATATTCAAGAATATGAAACTTATGTTTTTTTCAACGAATACAAAACGGACACCATCAAAACAAAGTCAGTTTTCACAACCGATTGTTTCGGGCGAGACTATTGTGCCATAATAAATGAAATTTATTATAACGGCACACTTATATATTCCGATGGTGAAATATCGGAAATACTAAAACCTGAATTTATTGCTATTCAAAAAACAAGTACAGAAACCCTGATAAAGATTGGAAAAGCTGAATAACGTTTTCCGGCAGAATTTATATTATACAAACAAAAAGGCCCTGTCCAATCCGACAGAGCCTTTTTTGTTGTATGAAATTCTATTCTTTTTAACCGAGTTGCGGGCCAGCAGCAACAAGTGCTTTTCCTTCGTCGTTGTCGGTATATTTCTCAAAGTTTTTGATAAACCGGCTGCCCAGATCCTTTGCTTTTTCTTCCCAGTCCTGAACGTTTGCATAGGTATCGCGCGGATCAAGAATCCCTGAATCAACATTTGGCAATGCTGTGGGAACTTCCAGATTGAAAATCGGAATCATCTTCGTTTCGGCTTTTTCAATGGAGCCATCAAGAATCGCATCAATAATGGCGCGGGTATCTTTAATGGAAATCCGTTTCCCGGTTCCGTTCCAGCCGGTGTTTACCAGGTAAGCCACAGCGCCGTGTTCGTCCATTTTCTTCACCAGCTCTTCACCATATTTTGTGGGGTGCAAAGAGAGGAAAGCAGCGCCAAAACAAGCTGAAAAAGTGGGCTGGGGAGCAGTTACTCCGCGCTCGGTTCCGGCAAGTTTTGCGGTAAATCCTGAAAGGAAGTGGTATTTTGTCTGCTCGGGTGTCAGCTTGGAAACCGGGGGCATAACGCCAAATGCATCAGCCGTCAGGAAAATGACCTTGTTGGCATGTCCTGCTTTTGAAACCGGCTTAACAATGTTTTCGATATGATAAATCGGGTAGGAAACGCGTGTGTTCTGAGTTACGGAACCGTCATTGAAATCAATTTTTCCGTTTTCGTCAACCGTAACATTCTCAAGCAGTGCATCGCGTTTGATGGCGTTGTAAATATCCGGCTCGGCGTTCGGATCAAGATTGATGGTTTTGGCATAACAGCCGCCCTCAAAGTTGAAAACACCGTCGTCGTCCCAGCCGTGCTCGTCATCCCCGATGAGTTTGCGTTTCGGGTCGGTGGAAAGGGTTGTTTTTCCAGTTCCGGAAAGGCCGAAGAAAATGGCTACGTCACCTTCTTCACCAACGTTTGCAGAGCAGTGCATGGAAGCCATTCCGTTCAGCGGAAGATAATAGTTCATCATGGCAAACAGTCCTTTTTTCATTTCGCCGCCATACCATGAACCACCGATCACTTGCATTTTTTCCGTCAGATTGAATACGGTGAATATCTCTGAATTCAACCCGTGCTCTTTCCATTTCGGATTGGTGACTTTTGAACCGTTCAGCACCACAAAATCGGGTTCGCCAAAATTTTTAAGTTCTTCCTCTGTCGGACGGAGGAACATATTTTTAACGAAGTGAGCCTGCCATGCCACTTCCATGATAAAACGGACTTTCAGGCGTGAATTTTCGTTTGCACCCAAAAAAGCGTCGATAACAAACAGTCTTTTTCCTGACAACTGCCCGGAAACAAGAGCTTTCAAATCTGCCCACACTTCGGGAGTAGTGGGTTTGTTATCGTTTGGAGATCCGGGAGAAGTCCACCAGATGGAATCTTCTGAAACCTCATCTTTAACGATGAATTTATCTTTGGGTGAGCGCCCGGTATAAATTCCTGTCATCACATTAACAGCGCCAAGCTCTGTTAATTGCGCCCTTTCAAAACCTTCAAGTTCCGGATGCATTTCTTCTTCAAAAAGTTGCTCATAAGATGGATTATAAACAATTTCCTGAACATCCTGAATTCCGTACTTTGTTAAATCTAAATCTTTCATAACTGCCTAATAATTAACTTTATATAACTAAAAACCATTCGAGAATACAAAGACAAAAATAGAATATTTTCAAAGGTTGGTTTGTTGAAACTATGTTTTAGCGCGGTTTTGCTGTCCGATTAAACGTTATCTTAACAAAATTTAAAATAAGACATAAAAAAAGGGCAGATAAACTGCCCTCAACTGTTTTTTATAACTTTTAAATTAAGATCTTGGATGAAAAAGGTTAACGGTTTCCTTCAGATAATCGCGGTTCAGATGAATATAAATTTCTGTGGTCAGGATGGACTCATGGCCGAGCATCTCCTGAACGGCGCGCAGGTCGGCTCCTCCGTTAATCAGGTGCGTGGCAAAAGAGTGCCTGAAAGTGTGTGGACTGATTTGCTTCTTCAGATTCACCTTTCCAGCCAGGTTTTTGACAATGGTGAAAATCATCACCCGGCTGAGCTGATTTCCCCGCCGGTTCAAAAACACAATATTTTCACTTCCGGGTTGAATCTTTAATCTGCTCCTGTAATTTTCCATATAATTTTTGATTTCATCAATAGCACGGCGGCTGACAGGAACCAGCCTCTCTTTTCCGGCTTTTCCTTCAATCTTCACAAACCCTTCATCAAAAAACAGGTTGGTAATCTTCAGACTTATCAGTTCTGAAACCCTGAGCCCACAGCTGTATAGCGTTTCCAGCATGGCCTTGTTGCGCTGTCCTTCGGGAGTTGAAACGTCAACGGCGCCAATCAGCATGTCAACTTCTTCAATCGTTAAAATATCAGGTAGTTTTCTCCCGATTTTTGGCGATTCCAGCAACGCGGTCGGATCATTGCCCACTTGCCCTTCAATAAGCATATATTTGTAAAAGGACTTTATTCCGGAAATTGAGCGCGCCTGGGTGCGTGGACTCACGCCCTGCTCATTCAGCCATTCCACAAACTTTTTCAAGTGCGACAGCTTTACTTTTACGGGAGTAACCTGTTTGTAATTTTCTTCCAGAAATTTAACAAACTTGTTTACGTCATTAATATAGGCAACAACAGAATTTGGCGACAAGGATTTCTCCAGTTTCAAATAATTTTCATAGCCTTTTATACTTTCACTCCATTTCATAGTTAATACGAATTTTTTTAATCGATCGTTTTAAATACTTTTGACAATAATTTTCCAATAATTAGAGGAATTCAATGACCCTAAAGTTACTATAAAATAAATTAAAATCAAAACGGAATGAAATTACTGATTATCAATGGCCCTAATCTGAATCTTTTGGGAAAAAGAGAACAAAACATCTACGGCTCTGAAAAATTTGAAGATTATCTGGAAAAATTAAAGGTTGCTTTCCCGGGCATTGATTTGGATTTTTTTCAAACCAATATTGAAGGGGAACTGGTGGATAAAATTCAGGAACATGGTTTTTCGGCTGACGGAATCATTCTGAATGCCGGTGCCTATACGCACACTTCTGTGGCAATCCGCGATGCCATTGCAGGCGTTACAACACCTGTTGTTGAAGTTCATATTTCCAATACGCTAACCAGGGAAGATTTCAGACACAAATCGTTTATCGGGCCGGTGTGCAGGGGGTGTATCATGGGATTTGGCTTAGACTCCTACAAGCTGGCTGTTCTGAGTTTTTTGCCTACCTGAAATCGATGACTTCAATATCTTTATAGCGGGAAGGATTAAAAACAAAGGACGCATCGGGAATATCAACACTTGTTTCCATCTTCTTTATCTCAATGCCGTAGGTGTTGCCATCCGTTCCTGACAGCCGGGCAGATTTAATCATCTTATC
The DNA here is from genome assembly GCA_964624645.1 of uncultured Mariniphaga sp. Lineage (GTDB taxonomy): Bacteria > Bacteroidota > Bacteroidia > Bacteroidales > Prolixibacteraceae > Mariniphaga. Next base: position 6,226 of record CAZVAD010000076.1, on the reverse strand, counting down.
TGTTTTCCCAATAAAGAGCTGAATTTTAGTTACTTCAAACTCATTGCTGTCGGGATAAAGCTCAATTTCATATTGCGCATTTTTTTCACCGATGAATTTTGACCGGAAGCCATGTTCGTAAATCGTCAAAAGCGATGAAGGATCCATCAGGTTGTTTTCACTCTCTTCAAGAGAAGAAATGGTTACCTGATTCCCGGCTTCCATATAATTCCAGACGTTTTGCCCGTCGGAATAAATTTTTATGCCAATTTCAGGAAGACTGACCGCATATTTCCTGCCTTTCATTTGGATTGATCCATCATTTTTCTCCTGAATATCCATCATTTTATTCTCCATCGAGAAAGTAAAATCAGCCTGAATGGATTGATATGCACGCGTTTTCCGGCTCACTTCATCCAGAATCTGTTTTGCTCTTGCATCCTGCTGGGCAACTGAAAACATGGTGGAAACAAACAAAAAACACGATAAAAAAAACAGCTTCATTTTTTAAAAAATTAATGGTAAAACATGGAATCTGAGATAAAAAAAGAGGTTTATCTCAAAATTTTCAGTTCAGGCTATTCAATAACTGTTCCAAAGAATATTCGGTTTGAATGAGAACCTGCCTTGGTTTGCTGCCTTCACTCGGACCAACCACGCCGGCAGCTTCCAGTTGGTCCATGATGCGCCCCGCGCGGTTATAACCAATTGAAAACCTGCGCTGAATCAGGGAAGTGGAGCCCATTTGGTTCATAACGACTATCCGCGCTGCATCATCAAAAAGTTCATCGCGCGAGTTCAAATCCACTTCACCCGGGGCGGGTTCATCGTCGCCGGTGTATTCCGGCAGCAGGTAAGCGCTGGGATAGGAACGCTGTTCGGAGATAAACATACACAGCCTTTCCACTTCGGGCGTATCGATGAAAGCGCACTGAACGCGCGTCATGTTGCTGCCCTGTGAAATGAGCATATCGCCCTTGCCAATGAGCTGGTTGGCGCCGGGAGTATCCAGAATGGTGCGCGAGTCAATCATTGAAGCCACTTTAAATGCAATCCGCGCAGGGAAATTCGCTTTGATTACGCCGGTGATAATATTTGTCGAGGGGCGCTGCGTGGCGATAATCATGTGAATTCCAACAGCCCGGGCAAGCTGGGCAATCCGTGCAATCGGAAGCTCAATCTCCTTTCCTGCCGTCATAATCAGGTCGGCAAACTCATCAATGACCACTACGATATAGGGCAGAAAACGATGTCCTTTTTCAGGATTTAGCCGGCGGCTCAAAAATTTCTTGTTGTATTCCTTGATATTTCTTGCGTGTGCCTTTTTTAACAAATCATACCGGTTGTCCATTTCTATATTCAGCGAGTTCAGTGTGTTTTTCACTTTCTGAATATCGGTGATCACCGGTTCGTCTTCATTGGGAAGCTTGGCCAGATAGTGTTTTTCGAGTGTTGAATAGAGGTTCAGTTCAACTTTTTTAGGGTCAATAAACACAAACTTCAGCTGAGACGGATGTTTTTTATAAAGCAAAGAGGTAATGACCACGTTGATTCCCACGGACTTCCCTTGTCCGGTTGCCCCTGCAATCAAAATGTGCGGCATTTTGGTCAGGTCGAACATGTAGGTTTCGTTGGAGATGGTTTTCCCAAGCGCAATGGGCAGATCGACGGTGCTCTCCTGAAATTTCCGGGAGCTCAGAATGGAGCGCATCGACACAACTTCCGGATTCTGATTGGGAACCTCAATACCGATGGTGCCTCTTCCGGGAATGGGCGCAATAATCCGGATACCAAGCGCTGCAAGGCTCAGGGCAATGTCGTCTTCAAGGTTTTTAATTTTGGCGATACGGATTCCGGGCGCCGGCACAATTTCATAAAGGGTGATTGTGGAACCGATGGTTGCCCTGATTTTGGTAATTTCAATTTTATAATTACGCAGCGTCTCCACAATTTTATTCTTGTTGGCAATCAGCTCTTCATTGCTCACTTCCGCATTTCCTGAGCTGTGGTCTTCCAGAATCTCCAGGGTCGGAAATTTAAAGTTGGAAAGTTCGAGGGTCGGGTCATAATCTTCCAGCTCTTCACCGCTGAAATCATCATCTCCTTCTTCCTCCTCCTTTTTCTGCTGAACCGTCAACTCCAACTCTTCGCCAGCTTCTTTTTCAGCTTTCTGAGCGGTTGTTGCCACCGTTTCAGGAATCAAGTTTATCTCATCTTCCTCATCGGGCTCAAAAATGGCTTTCACCACATCATCCTCTTCGATGACTTTGCTGAAAGTATCGTCTTCAATCGCTGCATCAAATGATTCATCTTCTTCATCTTCAACCAAAGCTGGCAACTTCGATGATTTTTTCCGGAACAGGTTTTTGACAACTGAAAATACTTTATCAAATCTGACAATCAACAGGGCCAGCATCGAAATAAAGAGCAGCAAAACAAGTCCGACTTTTCCCAAAAGCGAGGACAACCAGGCGCTGAGAACAAATCCATAATATCCTCCCGGATAGATAAATGAAGCAGCATCTTTTTTCATGAAGAAGAAACCCAATGCAATGGACAACCAAATGACTGTTATCAAACTGAGTACAAGCGCCTTCCTGAATTTCACCAGATTGCGTCCCAAAATCTTGAATCCACCCAAAAAGAGCAGGTAAATAAACAGAAAGGAAGCAATTCCAAATCCGCGGTTAACAAATTTTTCAGCTAAGAAAGCGCCGATTTTTCCAGCGGTATTGCCAACTTTAATGTTGGACTCAAAAATCAGTTGTCTCCACGATAAATCCAGTTTACTCTGATCTGCTGGACCGTAAAACAAATACGAAACAAAGGCAACAAGCAGATATGCAGAGAGTAGCAAAATAAAAACACCGGCAATAAACCTGAATTTCTCATTCAGAAAAAAAGGCTGAGAAGCTTTTTTCTTTTTCTTTTTCTGGCTTCCGGTCTTTTTTGATTTTAATGCCATATTGCTTTTTATTTTTTATAACAGCAAAAGTACATAAAAAGTATGACTGAGTAAATCATTATCCGTAAACGAATAAAAATGCAGGTATTTTAAAAGATTCTTCAGAGATATTCGTAAAGTTCATGGCTGAGAAACAATTTTCACCGTCGAATATTATCTGAATTTGAGAAAGTACGGAATATTTCTTTCTTTTAGGAAAAAATTACCTGTACTATGATACTCATTGCAGATGGAGGTTCCACAAACACAAACTGGTGTTTTCTGGAGCCGGGAAAAGAGCCTGATTTTTTCACTACGCCTGGTGTAAATCCGGTTTACAGCTCTTCGGAAGAAATTGAAAAAGAGTGGCGTGCCAGCCGGCTGTCATCTTTTTCAGGAAAAGTGAAACGGATTTATTATTACGGCGCCGGCATTGTAAATGAAGAGGTTTCCGAAGTGATAAAAAAAGCGCTTATCCCTTTTTTCCCGGAAGCGAAAACTGAAGCACATAGCGACCTGCTTGCGGCAGCACGTGCCACACTGGGAAAGAAAAGCGGAATCGCCTGCATTCTGGGAACCGGTTCCAACTCCTGTTTATACGACGGACAAAAAATTGCTGCCCATGTTCCGCCTCTGGGATTTGTTTTGGGTGATGAAGGCAGCGGCGCAGTCCTGGGAAAGCTGCTTGTGGGAGACTACCTCAAAAAAATCATGCCGCAGGAGCTGATTCAGATTTTCGGGGAAAAGTATCCGGTAAGCTATGCCGGATTTTTGGACGGGGTTTACCGGCAGGAAAAACCCAACCGCTTTCTGGCAGGATTTGTTCCGTTTTTAAAAGAAAATATTGAACACAATTATTGCAAAAACCTTGTGGAAAGCGCTTTTAACCTGTTCGTTTCCCGGAACATTGCGCAATATCCCGGTTTCGAAGAGCAACCGCTCTGTTTTGTGGGATCGGTAGCCTATTATTTTCAGGAACAATTAAAAACCGTACTTTTGCAGCGGAATTTAACACCGGGTATTATTGTTAAAGAACCGCTGTTAAAATTGGTGGAATTTCATTCACAGAATTTAAAATGAGCAATATAACCGAATCAAGTTCAGCATACGACAATCTTGAGCAGATGAGTGTCCGGGAGTTGCTGCAGAGCATTCATAATGAAGACAGGAAGGTGCTGCCAGCAGTGGAGAAAACCATTCCGCAAATTGAGAAACTGGTTTCTGAAATTGTTCCCCGGATAAAAAAAGGAGGCAGACTTTTCTACATCGGCGCCGGCACAAGCGGCAGGCTTGGCATTTTGGATGCTTCCGAAATACCGCCGACTTACGGCGTGGGCTACGATCTGGTCATCGGACTGATTGCCGGTGGCGATCAGGCGATCCGCAAAGCAGTGGAATCGGCAGAAGACGATGAAAACCTTTCCTGGCAGGAGCTGCAGAAATATAATATCAATGAACTGGATACCGTTGTCGGGATAGCCGCTTCGGGAAGAACGCCATTTGTAATTGGTGCGGTTAAAAAGGCCCGTGCACACGGCATTCTTACCGCCTGTATCACAAGCAATCCCGGTTCCCCGCTGGCAAAACAGGTGGATATTCCCATAGAAGCCGTTACAGGCCCGGAGTTTGTCACCGGCAGCACCCGCATGAAAGCCGGCACCGCACAAAAACTTATTCTGAATATGATCACCACTTCCCTGATGATTCAGATGGGCAGAGTGAAAGGAAACAAGATGGTCAACATGCAGTTAACCAACAAAAAGCTTGTGGAACGCGGCACCCGCATGATTATGGATGAGCTGGGCTATCCGCATGAAAAAGCCCGGAGATTGCTGCTCCTGCACGGCTCGGTTCAAAAGGTACTCGAAGATGCCGGTTCATTCACAGCATAAACCGGAAGCTGGCTCTTGAAAGCTATAGGGAAAATTACTTTTTTGAAATCCGGTACAACCTGCCTTCATCGGTTACAGCATAGAGCGCGCCGTCCTTACCTTCGCCCAAATCGCGAAAACGCTGATTTTCTGATTCAAGCAACCGTTCTTCGCCAACCACTTTGTTGTCTATGATAACAAGCCTTGCAATATGCTTGCTGCTCAGGCCGCCGATGAACAGATTGTTTTTCCATTCCGGAAAAACGTCTGAACTGTAAAATGCCATTCCGCTTGGTGAGAGAACCGGATCCCAATAGTAAACCGGCTGTTCCAGCCCCTCTTTTTGGGTGATGCCTTCGTTGACTTTTTTGCCGCTGTATTCAATGCCGTATGTGATGGTTGCCCAGCCGTAGTTTTTTCCCGGCTCGATCCGGTTGATTTCATCGCCACCGCGCGGGCCCATTTCGCTGAGCCATAAGTCGCCCGTTTCAGGATGAATATCCAGTCCCTGGGCATTCCGGTGCCCGTAGCTGTAAATTTCAGGAAGTGCACCCGGAGTGTTGACAAACGGATTTCCGGGAACAGGCTGTCCTTCAGGAGTTATGTGGATCACTTTCCCGTAGCCGTTGTCAAGCAACTGTGCTTTGGGGCGTGTAGCCAGATCGGAACGCTCGCCGGTGGAGACAAAAATATTTCCCTGCTTGTCAAAGACGATGCGGCTCCCAAAGTGCATGCTGTTGTCATAATAAGGTATTGCCCGGAAAATGATCTGAAAATTTTCGATTTTTGTTTCATCTGCCGAAAGTTTTCCTTTTCCCACAGCCGTGAGCGAGCCTTGTTCTGTCCGCTCAGCCAATGTGAAATAGAGCATCCGGCTGGTTTCAAAATCGGGCGCCGGCGCCACATCCAAAAGCCCGCCCTGGTTTCTGTCGTCCACTTCGGGGAACCCCGGAATGGGTGAACTCAACGAACCGCTTGTGGTGGCAATACGCATTGTGCCGCCTTTTTCCGTGATGGCCAGCCTGCCGTCGGGCAGCGAGGTAACCGCCCACGGTTTGACCAGATTATCAGCGATTACGCTGACCTCATAGGGAGTTTCCGTTTTTATGCCGGCAATACGGGTCTGTCCTTCAAATGCAGGTTTGTAATCACTGTTTGGCTTTTGTGTTTCCACCGGAGCCAATGTTCCCGGTTTCGGATATTGCGGGTTCTGTTCTTCCTGTTTCTGTGCGGGCTCGCTCCCCTTGCAGGTAATGAAAAATACAACAAAAAGCAACTGAAAGAAAAGACTGGTGATGTGTGTGCTACGTTTCATTTTTTTGAATTTGAATGATTATATGATGGTAACATTCAAGCTGTCAAATGGTTTATTTTAATCATTGCCTTAAATGAAAAATCATAGAAATTACTTTTTGTGGTTCCCGAATGGCAT
>CAZVAD010000075.1:0-13275 GCA_964624645.1 uncultured Mariniphaga sp. | reverse complement strand
ATCGGGGTTTATGTCTGGGAATCAGAAGTGGAAAAGGAGTTGGTTTATCTTTTCGTAACCTATGATTTTAAGAACTACCGCAGCCATTCCGATGAGGTAACCGAAGCCCGGTTCTGGACAAAAAACCAGATAGAAAACAGTCTGGGGAAAGGGGTACTCACTCCCAATTTCGAGTATGAATTTCAAATTTTGAAAGGCAAAGGCTTGCTTTAAGCCGGCGGATTTATTTTAAAAACTTCTGATTTCTTTCACTTCCCTAACAAAAAAATTGCAGGCTGCTTATGCAGATCGGGCGCACTGCTTTTCCACCGGGAAATGGTTTTGGTGGAAATAAATTCATTTTCGCCGGTCAGGTTAGCTGCAATACAGAGTAAGGTATCCGGCGCGCATGTTTTTAACAAAGCGCTGATTAGTTGACTGTTCCGATAAGGCGTTTCAATAAAAATCTGCGTTTGTCCACTGCTCCTCACCTTTTTTTCCAGACTCAGAATCGAATCGGTGCGCTCTTTCGGATTGACCGGCAGGTAGCCGTTAAATGCGAAATGCTGTCCGTTCAATCCGGATGCCATCAGCGCAAGGAGAACCGATGATGGCCCGACGAGCGGAACAACTTTATAGCCCCTTTGGTGGGCAAGCCGCACAATTTCAGCGCCCGGATCGGCAACGCCCGGACAGCCTGCTTCAGAGATTACCGCAACATGCTCACCTTTCTCAAGTGGATGCAAATATTCCGGCAATTTTTCCAATGTCGTGTGCTTGTTCAGCTCATAAAAAATCAGTTCGTCAATACTGGTTTCCGGATTCACCTGTTTTATGAACCGGCGTGCAGTGCGGATATTTTCCACAATAAAATGCCGGGTGGCAGCAAGCGTCTCAGCAATTCCTGCCGGAAGTACTTTTTGCCAGTCGCCCGCGCTCAACACATTGGGAATAAGATAAAGTTCAGCCATCGGAAAATTTTTCCGGCAAAATTACAGTTAATCACGGTTTCCGCAACCTTTTATTAATTTTACAGCATGATTTCAAAGAATAAACCGGAAATTGAAGTAGTCTTTCTTGGTACGGGCACTTCGCAGGGAGTGCCGGTGATTGGCTGCGAATGTCCCGTCTGCCAATCGTCTGATTCGCTGGACAAACGCCTGCGTTCCTCGCTGCTGCTCAAAATCAACGGGCAAAACATTGTCATTGATGCCGGCCCCGATTTCAGGCAGCAAATGTTGCGGGAGCAGGTTAAAACACTCCGGGCGATCCTGCTGACCCACGAACATGCCGACCATATTTTTGGGCTGGATGATATTCGTTCATTCAACTGGCTGCAAAAGCGTCCCACCGATATTTATGCCGAAAAACGGGTGCAGGAGACGCTGAAACGGATTTTTGACTATGCTTTTGCCGAGCACAAATATGTTGGCCTGCCGGAAATGCAGCTTATCAACCTGAGCGATGAACCGTTTTTTATTGACGAAACGGAGGTTATTCCGGTTCGCTGCTACCATAATAAACTTCCTGTTTATGGATTCAGGATAGGAAACCTGAGCTACATAACCGACACTAATTTTATTTCAGAAACTGAAATGAAAAAGCTGGAAAATCTGGATGTGCTTGTAATCAATGCGCTGCGCAAAGAAAAGCACATTTCGCATTTCAATCTTGAACAAGCGCTCGAAGTCATTGAAAAACTGAAGCCCAAAAAGTCCTACCTCACCCACCTGAGCCATACCTTTGGAAAACACAGGGAAATTGAAGCCGGATTGCCCGAAAACGTTTTTGTGGCTTACGACGGACTGACGATAACTATTTAACGGTTAATATTAAAATAACAGACAATTCATAAAATTACTGAAATGTTTTCAGTGATTTTGATGAATCTTCTTTCAAAATCTAACCACAATCTTATTTTTGCATACAATTCAAAAAATGAAAAAATGAAACTTTTTATACCGGAGAATTACAGTTCCCTTCTGAATGTCAACCAAACGGAGCAGGCGATCAAAATGATCAAGGATTTTTTCCAGTTAAATCTGGCCGCCGAGCTGAAACTGCACCGGGTGACTGCACCGATGTTTGTTAAAAGGGGAACGGGAATAAACGACGACCTGACCGGAGTCGAGCGCCCGGTCACTTTCCGGATGAAGGATATGAATGACCAGGTGGCAGAAATTGTCCACTCCCTGGCAAAATGGAAAAGGATGGCTCTGGCAAATATGAAAATCGAAAAAGGATACGGACTATATACCGACATGAACGCCATCCGCCCCGATGAAGAGCTGACGAATATTCATTCGCTTTATGTTGACCAGTGGGATTGGGAACGGGTTATTTCGAAGGAAGAGCGAAATCTGGACTTTCTCAAAAAGATTGTCCAGAAGATATATACAGTGATTGTGAACACCGAATTTTATATTTCGGAAAATTTTGCGGAAATAAAACCGCAGTTGCCCGAAGAGATCACTTTCCTTCACACCGGCGAAGTGGCTGCCATGTACCCTGACCTCACCCCCATGGAACGCGAAAATGAAATCACCAGAAAATATGGCGCCGTTTTTTTAATCGGCATTGGCGGGGAAATGCCCAACGGCGAAATTCACGACGGCCGCGCGCCCGATTATGACGACTGGACAACCCCGACAACTGACGGGAACATCGGACTGAATGGTGATATCCTTTTATGGAACGATGTGCTGGGACGCACTTTTGAAATCTCATCCATGGGCATCCGTGTGGATGCAGAGACCATGCTCAAGCAGCTGAAAATCAAAAACATGGAAGAACGGAAAAATCTCATGTGGCATCAGATGCTGCTGAACGGCGAATTTCCGCTCACCATCGGCGGCGGAATCGGCCAGTCGCGCCTTTGCATGTTTTATCTGCGAAAAGCACATATCGGCGAAATCCAGTCAAGTATCTGGCCTGAAGAAATGGTGGAACAGTGTAAAATAAGCGGCATCAATTTGCTGTAAACCGGCATAAAACTTTGTTATTTATAATTTGCTTTATACTTTTGCAGCGCTGAAATTTAGCCGGGAAAGGCTTGAGTGCAGCAGTTTTATTTTTTAAAAGGTACGCCCCGATAGCTCAGCTGGATAGAGCAACTGCCTTCTAAGCAGTAGGTCATGGGTTCGAATCCCGTTCGGGGTACAAACAGTTATCATTGAAAGCGCTTAAATGATTTAAGTGCTTTTAATATTTTTAGAAACATCATTAAAAATCAATGACCATGAGAAAATTTCTTTTAACATTTTCATTGCTTGCAATGACCGTTATGGCAGTCAGTGCACACGACTATAACACCGGCATCGGGGTTCGCGGAGGATTTTCCAACGGATTGACCGTTAAACATTTTATTGGCAACAATACCGGAATAGAAGCCATCGTGGCTTCCCGCTGGCGCGGTTTTAACATCACAGGGCTTTATGAGATTCATGCACAGGCATTTGGCGTTCCGCGACTCAACTGGTATTACGGCGGCGGCGGACATATTGGTTTCTGGAATGGTGAAAAAAACCATCCCTGGTTCGATGAAAGCGGAAGCCATACCGTAATCGGGGTGGACGGCATTTTAGGGATGGAATACAACATTCAGGAAATTCCATTCAACATCAGTTTAGACTGGAAGCCTGCATTTAATCTGATTGGCTACACCGGTTTTTGGGGAGATGAAATTGCCCTGTCCATCCGGTTTATTTTTTAGCCGATTCTGGAAAATCAGAAAACAATTTCGTTTGCCGGCAGGCAAAAACACAAAAAGGCTCTGTCCATTAATCATACGGACAGAGCCTTTTTCTATGGCAGCCATGCCAATATCTTATGAATTCTTCTCAAGCTTCAAGGTTTCAGTAGGCTGGTCACACACTTCTTCCGGCCCGAAATACTGGATTGGCCCCGGATAAACGTAATGCGTACCACCGGCCCACTCCCCGCGCTGCGAAGCAAAGTATTTAAACGGTGCACCATCCAACTCTACCAATGCTTTCTGAATTACCGGCTTCATACTTCCATGCCTTCTCTCCATATTCATCATCATGGTGATCGGAACACCGCCTGCAATCCACGCTTTGGCCGGGGCAGTCAGATTCCGGACAGAAGCCATATAGCCGGTTTTGCCTTCAGCAGCAAGCACAGACGCCGTGTAGCCAAGCGAATAGCAGTAGTCGGCATCAAAATTTGACGGTGCGGCGCATCTGCCTTCGTAACCGAAGAAGTGATACTGCGTACTGAACTTTCCGGTAAACTCCCCCGCTTTTTTGAGCTTTGCAAGTTTTTCCGCAACCATTTGCCCAAGCAGCTTTTCGGTTTCAATGAGCGAAACCTGTACGTTTCCATGAGGATCACGATCGAGGGTGAGCTGTGTGGCAATCCCCTGTGGCAGGGACTTGAAAACCTTTGCGGATTTTTGTGTCAGCCGTTCTCCAACCCATTCCAGCCGCTGGTCTTTGTGAAGACTTTTAAAAGCGTTTCCTGTTTCCGTACCTTCGGCAAGAAGGTCGTTCAGCTCGGAAATCAAAGCTTTCATTTCCGGAATGAATTCAATCAATCCTTCGGGAATGAGCGCCACGCCGAAATTATTTCCATTTGCCGCACGTTTTATAATGATTTTTGCAAGGTAATCCACAATATCTTCAAGCGTTTGCTGCTTTGCCTCAATCTCCTCGGAAATCAGTGCAATATTGGGTTGTGTTTTCAGTGCGCATTCCAGTCCGATATGTGATGCCGAGCGTCCCATCAGTTTGATGAAATGCCAGTATTTTTTTGCTGAATTGGCATCGCGCTGAATATTTCCGATGAGTTCGGAATACACTTTGGTGGCGGTATCAAACCCAAACGAAGCCTCAATCGCTTCATTTTTCAGGTCGCCGTCAATGGTTTTCGGGCAACCAATCACCTGGAGTTTTTCATTTTTCTGCAGGTAATATTCCGCCAGAATACATGCGTTGGTGTTGGAGTCGTCGCCGCCAATGATAACCAGCGTATTGAGATTCAGCTTTTTAGCAATTTCCAGTCCTTTGTCATATTGCCACTCTTCGTCCAGTTTTGTACGCCCGGAGCCGATGATGTCAAAACCGCCGGTGTTTCTGTATTCATCAATGATTTCGGCGGTGAGTTCAATGTATTTATGTTCAATCAATCCGGAAGGGCCGCCAAGAAAACCGTAAAGTTTGCTTTCGGGATGTACCCTTTTGATTCCGTCAAAAATACCTGAAATCACATTGTGCCCGCCCGGAGCCTGTCCGCCAGACAGAATAACGCCCACATGAACCGGCTTTCCGCCAACGCTCTCATCCCCTTTTTCAAAGGTTATGATGGGCATACCGTAGGTGTGTGGAAATAATTTTGCAATTTCTTCCTGATCATCAACAGACCGGGTTTTTTCGCCTCCTGACAATTTAACCGCCCCTTTCAGGGTGCACGGAAGTTTGGGGCTGTATTTTGCCCTCTCTTGTTGTAATGGACTAATAATCATATTCGCTTAATTTTTAATTTGTAATTTCAGTTGATAATTCACCTCTTACCAAAGATAACTCAAATTTCAGGGATTATCCCGGGATACATTTTTCAGGCGGCAGTCTTAAAGAAAATTTAAACGGATCAGGGTTTCAGGCGTTGGTTGCCTGTCCGTTTTTTCCATTTTTCAATGGCCAGTTTCTGAAGGTCTTCCACTTTATCGGATTCATCCATGATTTCCAGTCCGAGCAGGGTTTCAAACAGGTCTTCCATTGTAACAAGTCCCACCACGCTGCCAAAACTGTCGGTAACAACCGCCAGGTGCTGGCGGTTCAGAATAAGCGAATCCATCAGTTTTGCCACAGTGAAGTCATCTTCCACAAACAGAATCTCCCGCTTTATTTCGGAGGCTTTCACCAGGTGCTCATCCTGTGCCATTTTTTCAAGAATGTTGTCCTTTAAAATAACTCCCGTGATGTTATCGGGCTGATCATGGAAAACGGGAATTCGCGAAAACACCATGGGTTTCAGCTCCTCATAAATCTCTTTCATGCTTTGAGCCTCCTCAACCATAATAATTACGGAGCGGGGTGTCATAATATCGCGAACCTTCAGGTTTTCAAGTCGCAGCAGGTTTTGGATGATTGATTTCTCGTCCTTGTCCAGCGCACCACTTTTCAATCCCACATCAGTCATTGCCGCAAAATCCGCACGACTGAACACACTCCTCCCCTTTTCGGTTTTGACAATCCGGGTAACCCATTTGCTCAGCCACACAAACGGCGCAAGAACAAACACCAGCACCTTGAGCGACCTCACGGTGAACGGCGTCAGTTTTTGCCAGAAAATTGCACCGATGGTTTTGGGCAGAATTTCTGAAAGAATCAAAATAGCAAGGGTCATCAGCGTGGCAATGACCGATTCAAAGGATATACTCAGCGGGCCAAGGGTGAACTGATGGGCGCCAAACATTTTCCCTGCCTGAACACCAACACCGAGTGCGCCAATCGTGTGTGCAAACGTGTTCAGGGTTAAAATTGCAGAGAGCGGCCTGTCAATATCCTCCTTCATCCGGGCAAGCAAATTGCCGGTTGCAGGCTTTTCAGCCTGAAGTCTTCCAATATAGGACGGGGTATTGCTCAGCAGAACAGCTTCCCAGAGCGAACAAAAAAATGAAACAATGATTGCAACAGTGAAAAATAAAAGTAATGTCCCCATTTTTTGGTTTTAACCCTGAAGGCATCAGTTTTCTTAACTCTTAAATTTCAAACAGATAACACAGGGTATATTCAAGGCACGAAAATAAACAATTCAAACATCATTTGAAAAAAGTGTTTAAAATATTTAAAAAGAAAGCAAAAATTATCCTCAAGAAAAACACTTCAAACCGGGCAAAAGCCGATATTATCAACTAATTTTGCATTGATTACAGTTTTAGTCCGTGCAGCAACTGATTTTCAGCAGAATAAAAATCCTGTTTAAAATAAAAAATACAGATATGAAATTTTATCACCTTTTATTGATTGCAGTTATGGTTACTTTTTCAAATTGCAGCAACCAAAAAACCGATCCTTACCTGTGGCTGGAGGATGTGGACAGCTCCGAATCCCTTGAGTGGGTGGAAAAGTGGAATGCCGGCTCCGTTCAGGCTTTCACCGGACAGTCCGGTTACCAGCAGCTTTATGACAAAAACCTGGAGATACTCAATTCATCCGAGCGGATTGCAGACCCGTCAGTCCTTGGCGCTTTTATTTATAATTTCTGGCAGGATTCCGGGCACCCGCGCGGCATCTGGCGCAGAACTACCAAAGAGAGCTACCTGACCGGAGCACCCGAATGGGAAACCCTGCTTGACGTGGATGAAATTTCCGAAAAGGATGGCATTAAATGGGTTTTCAAAGGCGCAAGAGGCCTTTATCCCGGCTACGGCAAATTTTTGATCAGCCTTTCCAAAGGTGGCGGCGATGCTGTGGAAATCAGGGAATTTGATATAAATACCCGGCAATTTATTGAAAACGGCTTTTTCCTGCCCGAAGCCAAAGGAGAAGCAAGCTGGATTGACGAAAATACACTGATGGTTTCCACCGATTTCGGCGAAGGGGTCACCACATCGGGCTACCCGCTTCAGGTGAAAATATGGAAACGCGGCACAAATCTCAGCGATGCTGAGGAAATTTTCAAAGGCGAAAAGGAAGATATGGGCATTTGGGGATATGTTTTTCCAAGGCAGGAGAGGACTTATCAGGCCATCATGCGGCGCACTTCCTTTTATTCGGGCGAAAGCTATTTCGTTGAAAACGGGAAACTGATCAAACCGGATTTGCCTGACGACATTGATTTCAAGGTAATTTTCAAAGGACAGGTCATTTTTCAGCTGAAATCCGACTGGCAGGTGAACGGTCAAAATTTTCTTCAGGGTTCAGTTGTCAGTATTAATTATGACGACCTGCTCGCCGGGAAGAAAAACTTCCAGCTTGTGGTGCAGCCCGATGAGCGTTCCGCCATTTCGGGGATTTCAGCAACCAAAGACCGGCTTTTGCTGAACATGCTCGAAAACGTGAAAAGTGTATTATATACCTGTCATCTGGATGGCAAATGGATCCGGAAAAAAATTGACACTCCTGATTTTGGAACCATAAACATCAGTTCAGCCAATGAGTTCAGCAATCAGTTTTTCTTCTATTTTCAAAATTTTTTGCAACCCAACTCGCTCTGGAGCGGAGACTCGGAAACAGGCGGTTCAACCCTCCTAAAAACGCTTACCTCCTGGTTTTCCGCAGAAAATTATGAGGTGAACCAATTTGAAGTCGCCTCAAAAGACGGCACAAAAATCCCCTATTTTGTGGTACACAAAAAAACGATGGAATTCAACGGGAACAACCCGGTTTTACTCTACGCCTACGGAGGTTTTGAAATTGCCCAGCTTCCGCGCTATTCAGCCGTAACCGGCGTTTCATGGCTTGAAGCGGGCGGTGTTTACGTTTTGGCCAATCTGCGCGGAGGCGGTGAATTTGGCCCCAAATGGCATCAGGCGGGATTGAAACAAAATCGGCAGCTGGTTTATGACGATTTTCATGCTGTAGCCGAAGATATTATTTCCAGAAAAATCACTTCTCCCGAAAAACTTGGTATTTACGGCGGCAGCAACGGCGGACTGCTTGTGGGGGTGGCGTTCACGCAGCGCCCTGATTTATATCAGGCGGTGGTTTGTGCGGTTCCACTACTGGACATGCAGCGCTACAACAAGCTGCTTGCCGGTGCAAGCTGGATGGCCGAGTATGGAAATCCCGACATTCCCGGAGAGTGGGAATACATCCGCAAATATTCACCCTACCACAACCTGAAAAAAGGGGAAAGTTACCCGGAAGTGTTCTTTACCACTTCCACGCGCGACGACCGGGTTCATCCGGGGCATGCGCGCAAGATGGTTGCCAAAATGGAGGGCATGGGATATCCGGTCTATTATTACGAGAACACCGAGGGCGGCCATGCGGGAGCATCCACAAACGAGCAGCGCGCCACAATGAATGCACAGATTTACACCTATCTGAAAATGAAGCTGATGGATTAATCGGGGTTTATTCCGTTTCACCGTTGATCTGCCGGATTGCCTCTGTCTCTCCCTCAACAGGCAAGCGGCATGTTCCTTCGCGGCAGACATAAATCAGCGTTTTATCTTCGACATACCGCCCTTTCAGCATGGGCAGTCCGCTTTTGCCGGCGCTGACCGCCCAGACTACGTTTGGCAGATAGAACGTCTGCATTTCGGCTGCTTTTTTCAATGCATCAGGCCCGCAAACTGCAATTTCAAAAAAGGGCTCTGTCAGTTTCAGTTTCAGGTTCCCCCAATTGGAGAAAAAGTAGGGGTATTTCTTGAATATCGGAGTAACATTGTGCAGCATCTTTTTAGCCATAACCAAATATTCAGGTTTTCCTTCCAGCAGATAGAGCTTGTGCAGATTATTTGCCATCACCGAATTTGCCGCCGGCATAACATTTTCCTCGTTTTGGAAAAAATTGGTTATCCCCTGCTTCTTATCCTTTTCTGAAAAGAGGAACAACCCGGTATCCTCGTCAAAAAAATGCTTTTTCGAATAATCAACAAGTTGATTTGCAGTATTTACCCATGCAATATCTCCGGTAATTTCAAACAATGAAATGAAAGCCTGCGCAGTCAGTGCATAATCTTCCATAAATCCCGCTACGGCACGTTTTTCCTGTTTCCACACATGATAAACTTTTCCATTTTTTGCGATGAGATTTTTTTTCAGAAATAATCCGTTTTGCAGTGCAAGGTCTTTAAACCAATCATCTCCGAATGCTTTGAAAGCATCGGTCAGTCCCTGAATTACAAGCGCATTCCATGATGTAACCGTTTTATCGTCAAGCGCCGGACGCACTCTTTTTTCACGAACTTTCAGGAGAACCTCCTTCCAGCCTTTAATTTTATGATTCAACTCCTCTTCCGTCATTCCATGCCGTCGGGAAAGCTTTTTAACGGAAGCATTCCGAAACAGGATATAATTTCCATTCTCCCATAACCCGGCAGGATTCACCTGAAAACAATCGGCAAAAAGCGGAAAATCCTCTCCCAGATGTTCCATCAGCTCACTCCTTTTCCAGACGTAATATTTCCCCTCCTCCCCTTCGCTGTCGGCATCGAGCGATGAATAAAAAGCACCTGTTTCATCGGTCAGCTCACGTTCAATAAATTTTGCCGTTTCATAAACAACCTGTTTAAACTCGTCATTTTTGAATTTTTGATATGCTTGCGAATAGAGGCTGAGCAGCTGTCCGTTGTCATACAGCATTTTCTCAAAATGGGGAACTTTCCATTTTTCATCGGTGGAATACCGGGAAAAACCGCCGCCAATCTGATCATAAATTCCGCCGCGCGCCATTTTCTTGAGCGTGAGGTTGACAAAATCAAGCGTTTCTTGATTGTTGGTAATGCTTCCGTAATAGAGCAGGAAAAGCAGATTCACCGGCATCGGGAATTTTGTGTCGCCTTTTCTCCCGCCATTTTCAGTATCAAATAACTTTTTCCACTCTTCCACTGCCTGCCTGATCAATTGCCGTGAAACCGGAATAATGTTGTCTGTTGCCTTCGGGAGCAATGATTTCTTTACATCTTTTTGCAGACTTTCGGCATAGGCCCTCACCCTTTCGGGATTTTTTTCCCAATAGCGCACCACCGGCATAATCTCTTTCAGCCAGTCTTCTTTTGAATAATAGGTTCCACCCCAGATAGGGCGGCCATCCGGCAGGGTGATGATATTGAGCGGCCATCCCCCCTGAACACCAACCATCTGCACCACCGACATAAAATAGTGATCCACATCGGGACGCTCTTCCCTGTCAACTTTTATGCAGGTGAAGTTTTCGTTCATTGTCCGGGCCACTTCATCATCCGAAAAGCTCTCGCGTTCCATGACATGACACCAGTGGCAGGAAGCATAACCGATGCTCACCAGGACAAGTTTTTCCGACCCGGAATTCAAAAAAATATTTTCGTCCCACGGCTGCCAGTTTACCGGATTGTGTGCATGTTGCAGCAAATAAGGTGAAAGTGAATCTATCAGTGCATTAGTATGTTGTGCTTTCATGTGATTAAATTTATCTTTTCTCAAAAGTTTTGCTTGAAATTCATCTGTCTTTCTTTCCAAAAACTCCCCCTGTGTGCTGACCGAAAATTACCGGGTAAATTTTATAATATCTTCTCTGTGAAACTCCATGCGCTCGGCGTGAAATTATCACTTCCGGTTAAGTTTCTGAAACTGTTTTCTGTTTTCAGAAACAAACCGTTTAATCAAAAGTTTATAGACTGCAAGTCTGTAATCTCAACAGGAAATATCCCGGAATGGGCGCATGAAATTTGAAAATGAAAAATTATTTTCAGTCTAATTCCAAAAACTATTCTTAATTCCTGTCAATTTTTATAACTTTATGCTGAAATAATCTAAAATTGCTATGGCTTTACAAATAAATAAAAACCCCCTGCTGCTCAGTCTGATATTGCTGATTATCGGATTTTCCTGTTCCAAGGATGAACCGGAACCAAGAACCCGTGAAATGGAGTGGGAAGAGCTGAACGCTTATATCCGGAAGCTTGAAAATAATGGAAGCGATGTGGACACTACCAGCCTAAATGTGTTTTATGTCGTTAAGAAAAAAGGGCTCGGCGACCTGCCCCGGGAAGGGGATGAATGCACGATATCCTATTCGGGATATATTCTCAACGACCGTAAATTTGAAGACTCCAAAGATTTATTTGACAACGGGGAGTGGAATTTTAAATTCAAGCCTTCACACAAAGTAGAAGGATTTGTGAACACCCTCGGATATATGAACAAAGGGGCAGAGTTTGATATATATATCCATTCCGATTATGCTTACGGCGCCAAAGGAGACAATGAAGTGCCACCGTTTACAAGTGTGGTTTACAAAGTAAAAATGATCGATATTTCACGATAAGTCAGGAATTTTAAAAAATCAATAATCAACGCTAAAACTTTTAAGAATGGAAAATTATTTAGAAAACCTATTGAGTTGTATCACGGATTGCAATCTTGAAACAGGCGATTTTCCCGGACCGGTGGTGACCATCTCCCGGCAAGCCGGCTGCTCTGCACAGCGGATTGCGATAAAACTCTCCAAAATTCTGACGGGCTACAGCTACATGTCTGACACCAAAAAAGATGCGGAGTGGAAATGGGTGGACCGGGGAATTTTTGAAGGCGCTGTTGAGGATATGATTAGGGAGATTAAATCCGGTGAAATCGAATACTCCGAGGACACCGCCAAAAAGCTTCGGGAAGTGGCCAAAGCGTTTTCCAATGAAACCATTTATGACATTGCAGAGGAGGAAAAGATTAAAATCTTTAAGGGAATAGTCTGTTTACTGGCGCGGGTCGGACGGAGAATCATTGTCGGGCGCTCTGCCGGAGTTATTCTCAGCGAAATTCCGAACAAGCTGAACATCAGACTTGAAGCGCCTTTGGAGTGGCGAATCAACCGGATAATGCAAATGCAGAACCTGAAACAGGAAGCCGCTGCAAAATATGTAAAAGAGATGGACGAGAAGCGCAATTACTTCATCCGTAAAATTACAGGAAGAGCGGCAACCAATGAAGATTTTGACGTGATTTTCAACTATTCTTCGCTGGAAGACGATGAAATTATTGATGCGATTGTGAACATCCTGAAGAACAAGAAAATAATTTCACATTTTGAATAGGCAGCCTGAAAAGAAGTGCCTGAGTTACGTAATTCTTTCCATTTCAGTCGTTAGTCGTTCTGTTTCGGTGAGCGCTGCAATAATTTTCCGGTAGTACAAAATATCATCCGGTTCCAGTTTTTGGCCGGAACGGTCTTTCAGCCATTGCTGTGCAGGCTGGTAGTCCCCGACAAAGAAATTCCATACATTTTCTGGAACATTGTCAAAGTACTGAAACGCTTCCGGCTTCCCGGAAGCGGGTATTTTTTCCCGGTTTATATAAACTTTCCCTTTTTCATAAACCACTTTCCCGATTTTGTTATCCCCACCAACCGGATAATCTGCAGTCTGTTTTTCCAGTCCGGAATCATCCGGCAGACTTTCCAGTAAATGAACCTGCCGGAGCCGGCTGCCAAACCCGACCAGCTTCCAGAAAATCCCGGAGTTTTCAGGATACGGTATTTCCGGAAAACGCGTCCCCAAAAACGCTTCCTGCCCCTCCCTGAAGGCCGGCGAATGCAGAACAGCATAGAGATAGTCGAAAAGGTCGATAGGCGCAAATACCAGTTTGAAATCATCCTGCAACTCGGGATTGGCAGTTGCAAAACACAAATTGC
>CAZVAD010000074.1:0-13681 GCA_964624645.1 uncultured Mariniphaga sp. | reverse complement strand
TTTCACAATCCTTATGTTGAAAGCGCGTAACAAATATGGGGATAATTTATTTAAAAGAAAAACCTGTTTCATATTTACGAAACAGGTTTTTCCAAGGGTATAAACTTTAAAATTTATTGTCCGGGACGAAGTTTTCTGACTGCTGCCCCTGCCTGCCAGAGTTCCGATTCGCGCATCTCTTTTAGCTCGGCATTCAGACTGGTTTTGTAGTCAACGCTGCTTGTTGAATCGAGAACGCGTTTGGTTTCAGCGCCCGATTTGACGCTTTCATACAGTTCGTCAAATACCGGCAAGGTGGCTTCGCGGAATTTATGCCGCCAGTCCAGAGCGCCGCGTTGCGCCGTTGCGCTGCAGTTGGCATACATCCAGTCCATTCCGTTCTGATCCACCAGACGGATGAGGCTTTGGGTGAGTTCTTCCACCGTTTCATTGAAAGCTTCTGACGGGCTGTGTCCGTTTTTGCGCAGCACGTCATACTGGGCTTCGATGATTCCGGCAAGGGCGCCCATTAACACCCCGCGCTCGCCGGTGAGGTCTGAAAATACTTCATTTTCAAACGTGGTGGGGAAGAGGTATCCCGATCCGATGGCTATCCCAATGGCAAGCGCACGCTCTTCGGCTTTGCCCGTATAGTCCTGAAAAATGGCATAGCTGGAATTGATTCCGTTTCCTGCAAGAAAGTTAGTGCGCACACTGGCTCCGGAGCCTTTTGGAGCTACCAGGATCACGTCCACATTTTCGGGCGGAATAACTCCGGTCTGCTCCTTATAGGTGATGGAAAAACCATGTGAAAAATAGAGTGCATCGCCTTCGTTGAGGCAGGGCTTGAGTTTGGGCCACAGGATGCGCTGTGCGGCATCCGAAACAAGATACTGGATGATTGTACCTTTTTTTGCAGCCTCTTCCACAGGGAAAAGGGTTTCGCCGGGAACAAAACCGTCCCTCACCGCCTTGTCCCAGTCTTCCTTGAATTCGGGAGCCTGTCCGATGATCACGTTGAACCCGTTGTCTTTCATGTTCAGCGCCTGTGCCGGTCCCTGAACGCCGTAGCCAATGATGGCAATGACTTCGTCCTTTAATACTTCTTTTGCTTTCTCTACCGAAAATTCTTCACGGAGAACGACATTTTCAGTTACTCCGCCAAAGTTAATTTGTGCCATAATTTTTTAATTGTTGTTGTAATTTTTGTTTTAATAAAACTTTATAGTTTTTTATTCTCTTTTTGAAACTGATTCTTAGTCAATACTCTCAAGCAGCGCGTCCCGTTCTTTCAGAAATTCAGAAAGACGCTCTATGGGATCGCGTGTAATTGCGATTCTTCCCGAACGTATAAACTGCATCACTTTGAAATTGTTCAATTCATCAAACAAAGCCTGTGTCTCCTCTTTATGCCCTGTTTTTTCAATCACGGTATATTCTTTTGTCACTTCAAGAATCCGTGCGCCTGAATTCCGGACGATATTTTCGATGGCATTGTTTTCATACAGCGCCTCCGTAGGAACTTTGTACAGGGCAATCTCCTGATAGATCATTTCGTCATTGGTGTGATAAAATGCCTTGAGCACATCAATCTGCTTTTCAATCTGCCCGACAATTTTAATCACCTGTTCTTCGGTGGTTTTTATCACGATTGTGAATTTGTAAATCCCCTGAACTGCCGACTCGGAAACAGTCAGGCTGTCAATATTTATTTTCCTGCGGGTGAAAACATTGGTGATGCGTGCGAGCAGTCCTATGTGATTCTCCGAAAAAACAGTTAAAATATATTCTTGTTTCATAACTTCTGGTATTAAAAATTTATACTACTTCATTTGAGGTTCCAGTATCACTTCGGAAACGGAAGCCCCTGCAGGAACCATCGGGAAAACATTGTCCTCTTTTTCAACCACAACTTCAAGCAGGTATGGGCCTTTGTGGTCTATCATTTTCTGAATGGCACCTTCCAGGTCTTCGCGAGCCTCAACTTTTTGTCCGTCAATGCCATACCCTTTTGCCACGGTGATGAATTCAGGATTCTGTAATCCGGTAAAGGAATATCTTTTTTCGAAAAAGAGTTGCTGCCACTGGCGCACCATTCCCAGGAACTTATTGTTGAGTATCACCATTTTTACAGGAATTTTGTCCTGGGCGATGGTTCCCAACTCCTGAATACTCATCTGGAATCCGCCGTCGCCGATGAATGCGACAACAGTGCGGTCGGGCGCTGCCAGTTGTGCACCGATGCTTGCCGGCAATCCGAATCCCATTGTTCCCAGTCCACCGGAAGTAACGTTGCTGCGGGGCTGCCTGAATTTGAAATAGCGGGAGGCGATCATCTGCTGCTGTCCGACATCCGTAACCAGAATGGCTTCATGGTTTGTTTTTTCACCGACAATACGAACCGCTTCGCCCATCGTCAGTCCGGGTTTTTCAGGAAAAAGCTCTTTTTCGATGATTTTGTCATATTCAATCGTGTAGCACTCCTTGAATCTCTCCACCCACTGATCGTGATTGTTTTGTTTTACGTTATCCGCCAGCATTTTCAACACTTTTTTGGCGTTTCCAAGTACCGGGACATCAGCCCTGATGATTTTATTGATTTCTGCCGGATCAATCTCTATGTGGATAATTTTTGCGTCTGTGGCGTAAGCCGATACTTTTCCGGTCACCCGGTCGTCAAACCGCATACCCACGGCAATAATTACATCCGCCTCATTGGTGAGCAGGTTTGGCCCGTAATTTCCGTGCATACCCAACATGCCGACATTCAGCGGATGGTCGGTGGGCAGTGCAGAAAGTCCCAACAGGGTCCACGCCACAGGAATTCCTGCTTTCTCCACGAAGGCTTTCAGTTCCTCTTCTGCCCGGGCAATGATTACGCCTTGCCCCAATAACAGCAACGGACGTTTGGCCTGATCGATGATTTCGGCAGCTTCTTTCACCTTGAAAGGGTCAATCTGCGGCTCCGGAACATAGCTCCTGATTTTTGTACATCTTTTATATTCGAACTCCAATTCCCCGAATTGGGCATCTTTGGTCAGGTCAATCACAACCGGGCCGGGACGGCCGGACTGCGCAATATAGAAAGCCTTGGCAATGGCATCCGGAATTTCTTCGGGGGTTGTCACCTGAAAATTCCACTTGGTGACCGGCATGGTGAGCCCGATGATATCGGATTCCTGAAACGCATCAGTCCCCAGGAGCGGGGAAGGTACCTGTCCGGTGATGCAGACCAGCGGCGATGAGTCCATCATTGCATTTGCAATGCCGGTAATTAAATTGGTCCCGCCTGGACCGGAAGTCACAAAGCACACCCCCGCTTTGCCGGTTATGCGCGCATAACCTTCGGCAGCATGGACAGCTCCCTGCTCATGACGGGTCAAAATGTGTTTTATACTGCTGTCAAAATCGTACAATGCATCATAAACGGGCATGATTGCCCCGCCCGGATACCCGAAAATGGTATCTACTCCTTCTTCCATCAGCGAAAGAATGAGGGCCTGCGAACCTGTAACTTTCTTTTTTGTCATATCACTATTTTTTTGCGTTAATTAATTTGTCAATCAATCAGACGAACTGCGCCCATGTCTGCCGAAGAAACCAGACTGGCATAGGCTTTAAGCGCTTTTGAGATTTTTCGTTGCCTTTGTGGGGGCTGAAATGCCTTTTCGCCTTTTGCCTCTTCATCTTTTCTGCGCTGTTCCAGCTCCTCTTCTGAAATCATCAGGTTGATGGAACGGTTCAGAATATCAATCTCTATTGTGTCGTTGTTTTGGACCAGTCCGATGGCGCCTCCGGAAGCAGCTTCAGGAGATACGTGTCCGATGGAAAGCCCCGATGTTCCGCCGGAGAACCGCCCGTCGGTAATCAGTGCACACTCCTTGTCAAGCTGCATCGCTTTCAGGTATGAAGTGGGGTAGAGCATCTCCTGCATCCCGGGACCACCTTTGGGGCCTTCATACCGGATTACAACCACATCCCCTTTCTGTACAATGTCGCCCAGAATACCGTTCACGGCATCATCCTGTGAATCAAAAACCTTGGCTTTTCCTGTAAATTTGAAGATGGACGGGTCAACCCCGGCGGTTTTCACGATGCACCCATTTTCGGCAATATTTCCGTAAAGTACGGCCAGTCCGCCGTCTTTGTTGTATGCGTTTTCAATATTCCGGATACATCCGTCTTCACGGTCAGCGTCAAGGTCGGTGTAATAATTCTCCTGTGATGCCAGTTTCAGGTTCCGCCTGCCATCGCCCGGAGCGGAGAGGAAGCGTGTTCTTGCATCTTCCGGGAGATTTGGGTTCGTGATGTCGTAGGCTTCCATGGCCTCTTTCAGGGTTCGTCCGTCAATCCGGCTTACGGCAGTTTCGAGCAGGTTTCCACGGTCAAGTTCAGCCATAATGGAGAGAATACCTCCCGCACGGTTGACATCCTGCACATGGTAGCGTGAGCTGGGCGACACCTTACACAGATTTGGTGTAATGCGTGAAAGCTGGTCAATGTCGTTCATGGTGAAATCCACACCGGCTTCATGGGCAATGGCCAGCAGGTGCAGCACCGTGTTGGTTGAGCCGCCCATGGCAATATCCAGTTTCATGGCATTCAGGAAAGCGGCGCGTGAAGCGATACTCCGTGGAAGGACGGAGTCATCGCCATCGGTATAATATGTTTTTACGGCAGCAATGATTTTTTCCACCGCCTCTTCAAAAAGTTTTCTGCGGTTGGCATGGGTTGCCACAATGGTTCCGTTTCCGGGAAGCGCCAGCCCGATCGCTTCGGCAAGACAGTTCATGGAGTTTGCCGTGAACATGCCCGAACAGGAACCGCAGGTGGGACAGGCATTCTGTTCAATAGCCAGCAGCTGACTGTCTGAAACCGACTGGTCGGCAGCCATCACCATGGCATCCACCAGGTCGAAATGCTCGCCGTTGACCACGCCGGCTTCCATCGGTCCGCCGGAGACAAATATTGCGGGAATATTCAGGCGCATGGCAGCCATCAGCATCCCCGGAGTTATTTTGTCGCAGTTGGAAATGCAGATCATGGCATCCACCGTGTGCCCGTTGCACATGTATTCCACACTGTCGGCAATTACTTCGCGCGAGGGGAGGGAATAGAGCATTCCGTCGTGCCCCATGGCAATGCCGTCGTCAATGGCAATGGTATTGAATTCGGCGGCAAAAAAGCCCTGTTTTTCAATCAGTCCTTTCAGGTACTGTCCGATTTCGTGCAGGTGGGCATGCCCCGGAACAAACTGTGTGAAGGAATTGACAATGGCAATGACCGGCCGGCCAAAGTGATCTTCTTTCATTCCGTTGGCCCGCCAGAGGCTGCGTGCGCCTGCCATTCTGCGACCTTGTGTCGTTGTGTTGCTTCGTAGTGGAATTTGCATACTTTTTACTCTTTTAATTCAGTTGTTTTATTAAAAAAGCCTTTCCCGGTTCCGGGAAAGGCTTGCTTGTATTCTTTACAACTGCATATAATTCTACCTCTTCCCGGTGTTTCCGAAAATGACCACGAGGACGACAAGAATGTATGCAGAAAACAGTTTCATATATTTTATATATTTTTATGAATGGCAAATCTAAGAACTAAATTCAAAAAACAAAACGATTAGAAACTAAATCTGTGCTTTTTTTGATAAAATTAAATTTAATACCTGTTTTATCTTGAAAAATAACACTGTTAATAGCTATGAGATTGATAGATTTGAGATGTAAGACTGGAGACATTTCAGTTCACAGGGCAGGAAGCAAGGCTTTGACTGGGTTATTTTTGTTTAAGTTTAAATTTGTGTGAAGTTGTGTTTAAATGCATTTAATATTAGTGAAATCATTAAGCGATATTACATTTAAAAATTTGTGTACGAACATTTTAGGCTGACAGCTAAATTTTGGGGATTAAATATCCTGAAGCTATAAAACCGAAAACCGTTCAAAAAATGATTAAACTTGCGGGTTCAAACCGGATTTACTTAACGTTGAGCCGTTTGTTAAAATCCGTTGAAAATCCAACACGTTCTCTGATGAACGCTTTGAAATTTAAAATTTAAGTCCAATGAAATATTTATCAGTTACAATAGCTGCACTTTTTGCTGTGCTGCTGCTGGCTTCCTGCGGTGGAGGCAGTCAGGGCGGCAAAGGGGAAAAACAGGTTAAATCTGCCGAATCCGCCGATCTGGCCAACCATCCGGGAAGAAAGGTCTATCAGTCGGTTTGCGTTGCCTGCCACATGGCCGACGGCTCGGGAATTCCATCCATGTATCCGCCGCTTACCCAAACGGATATGGTTTTAAACGACAGGGAAAAGCTGATCGACATTACGCTGAACGGCCTGAGCGGCAAAATTGTGGTGAACGGAAAAACCTATAATAATATAATGCCGCCCCATTCTCATCTCAGCGACAAACAGATTGCCGATGTGCTGACCTATGTCAGAAAAAGTTTTGGCAACAATGCTTCGGAAATTACCGTGGAAGAGGTTCAAAAGGTGAGAAACAGATAAATGTGAGTTTTTACTCAATTTTGACGGTTGTCCGCCGGTTCATTCTTCTTCCTTCGGCGGTTTCATTTTCTGTCACCGGACGTTTTTCGCCATAACCTTTCCAACTCAGCCGGTTTTTGTCAATTTTATTTTCGGAAAGGTATTCCACCACGGAAAATGCCCGTTTTTCAGAGAGCACAAGGTTTTTATTTTCATTCCCGGTGTTATCCGTGTGCCCTTGTATTTCAACTTTCAGCGAAGGATTTTCTTCCAGAAAAGCGGTGAGTCTTTGCAGTTCAGGAACAGACTCCGGCAGAATCCGGAATGAATCGGTTTCAAAATAGATATTGTAGAGATTCATTTCGGCGCCGGAAATAACAGGCGCCAGAGTGATTTCCAGCTCATAGGGATTGTAGATTTGCCGGGATTCGCGCAAGTCAAAAGTATTGGAGTAAAACAGGTATCCTTGTTTTGCAACAGAAAAGGAGTAGTTGCTTCCGGCAGGAAGACAGAGCAGCAATTCTCCCGCAGAATCGGTGTTTTTCGATTGGAATCTTTCCTGATTTTCAGAAAGGTTTGTCAGCTCGACCAGCGATTGAACCGGCTTGCCGGTTTCGGCGTCAGCAACTTTTGCCCTGACATACGTTGCAGGGTGGGGGCGGATGGACTCATCGAGTGCAAACGAGTAAATGTCCACTCCCGAAAGGCTGTCGCGCCGGGAGGAAAAGAAGGCGGTCAGCCCGTCGGCACTGATGTGCAATCCCTGCTCATCGTTTACCGTATTGAGCGGGTAGCCGAGATTTATGGGCGAAGAAAACAATGAATCCCCGGAAATCCGGGACATGAACAAATCGAAGCCACCCATTCCGGTGTGGTAGTCCGATGCAAAATAGAAATTTTTATTTCCCGGATGGATGAACGGAGATGTTTCATCTCCGGGGGTATTGATGCTGTCGCCCAGGTTGGCAGGTTCTCCCCACCGGATCGTTCCTTGTGGGTCAAATCCACGGATTTCTGCCCTCCAGATATCCTTTTTTCCTTTTCCCCCGGGCCTGTTGCTTGAGAAATAGAGGAAACGGCCATCGGAAGAAATGGAAGGCTGTGCCTCCCATGCCGGAGAGTTCACCGGTTTCCCGGCATTCACCGGCGCACTCCAGACGCCGTTACTTTTAACGGAGTAATAAATATCGCAGCTTCCCAGTCCCGAATGTCTGTTGCAGGCGGTGAAAAAAAGCAGGTTTCCATCGGCGGAAAGGCATTGGGCGCCTTCATTTTCCGGGGTGTTGATTTCAGTCAGCGGCACAGCTTCTCTCCATCCGCTTTCACCAAGTTCAGAAACAAAAAAATCTTCCTGCGGGAGTTGTCCGGGATTTTTCACTAAACGGGTGAAATAGAGAGATTTCCGGTCGATGCTCAGCCCCGGCCAATATTCATCATCTGCAGTATTAATTGTATTTGGCAGCCGTTCGGGAGAAAATTCCACAGGATTTTTCATCGCCTCAACAGCAAACCGGCAATTTTCAATTTGACTGACTGCGCGGGTTTCCTGCCCGGCGCCCGGTTTCACTGATTTCAGGTATTCCTTGTAGTTTGGCAGCGCTTCTTCATATTTCTCCCGGCTAAACAGCGCTTCTCCCAACCTGAAATAAATTAGCGGCCTTTGGGCAATTTCCAGCGCTTTTTTCAGGTGAATAACTTCCTGTTCACTATCCCGGGTTTCATTATAAATATCTGCAAGCAGTAATCTTGCATCAAGAAATTCCGGATTATTTTCAATAATGCGCAGACAAATTCCTGTTGCCTGCTGAAATTGTTGCCTTGAGTAAAAATGCTGTGCTTCGTTAAATTGCCTTAATTCCTTTTTGGTTGGCTGAGAATATGCTGTCAATGAAATTATTGTGATAATAAAAACCGAAATTTCCCTGTGAAACCTGAAGATATTTTTCATCTTGAATTTAATTTTCCTCTTTTTATCAAAGCGCAAACTTTTCCCAAATAAATAAATTTAAACGGGAGTTTGTTTTTTGCAATTGTTTTTTTTTATTTTGCCTCTGTAAACTATTAAAAATTAATTGTCTTATTTTTTGGATGTACATTGAAAAATGAAACGGAAAGTAAACAAAAAAAAATCTGAGTTTGATGATTTTGAAGGCAAATCAAAAAAACATGCCGCAAAAAAGGACAAAAGCTCAAAGAGGCGACTCACCATCTATGACGAATTCGATGACGACGATCTCGACGATTATTCATCAATCTATGAAGATTTTGATGACGGCGATGACCTTTAAATCCCTGAGCGTATAGGAAAAATCACAATTTACATATTTTCTTTAAATCTCTGAAAAACGGCATTTTGCCAATTTTCAATCAGGGAGGAATGCTTTTTTGCCCGGATATTTGAATTTTGCCCTTGCAATTTTCTCCGGGTAGCAGAAGTATTCTGTTGTTGCCGTAGCGCAAACCTGCTGCTCGCCGTCCATGAGCCGGCAGGTGATGGTTGCCCGGTTGTTTTCAAAGGAAACCAGCTTTGCCCGGACTGATATTTCCCCTTTGGAGATATATACCGGTTTTTCATAGGAAACGTCCAACCGGGCGGTTACGCCGGACGTCCCTACCTGAATGAAAACGAGCCAGGCTGCCGCTTCGTCCATCAGTGTGGCCTGAATTCCACCATGCAGGACTCCGGTCCAGCCTTCAAAATATTTTTTGGGCTGCCAACGGGCAAGCAGTTCGTCACCATCTGACCAGAATTCAAGCTGCAAGCCCGACTCATTTGCCGGAGAACAGCCAAAACAGTTGTATTCATCCGTTCCGGCTGCATGCGCAAAAGGATTGGTAATCTTTCTCATCTTAATGGGTGAAACTGGCCGGCAATGCCAGCCAGGTGAGTGAAAAATATCAGTTATTTCCTAAAATGAGGGGCATGCCATCTTTTCCGCTGCCAATCACCACAACTTTGGAGTTTGACGAATTTGCCAGTTCAAGTGTGGCATCAATGCCGCGCTGACGTAAAATCTTGTCGGTGAGACTTGCGTCAATGATCCGGTTGTAAGCAGCCATACCTTCGGCTTCAATCCGGCGCCGTTCGGCTTCCGATTCTTCCCTTCTCAGTTTGAATTCATAGGCAAGCGCTTCCTGTTCGGTTTTCAGTTTATTTTCAATGGCATCCTTGATCTGCGGCGGCAGATTGATGGAGCGGATAAGCAGCGCCCGCATTTCGATGAAATTCTCACCAAGGATTTCGCGGGTTTCATCTTTAATTGTTTTTTCCACTTCGGCTCTTTTTGTGGAGTATATTTCCTCTGCCGAGTAGCGCCCCGAAACCTGTCGCACCGTAGAGCGGACTTCGGGAATCACCAGCACATTGACATAGTTGGAACCAAATTTTTGGTGCAAAAATCCGATTTCGGAATAATCCACGTTGAAACGCACCGTGATTTCAATGCTCAAAGATAATCCGTTCCGGTCGAGCACTTCCATTGTCTCTTCACGCTGCTGCTCCCTGACGGGATAAATATACAGTCTGTTCCAGGGCGCAATGACGTGAAAACCTTCACTATATATGTTTTCCGTATCCATCCCGGAAGTGTATGGGCGGAAGACTACGCCACGTTCACCGGCATCAATGATGAAAAACATTCGGTTGCCGAAAAGCAATAAAACTATCAGAGCCGCAACAATGGCTACAATGTAGGATGTTTTAAAATTAAATTTCATTTCTTATAACTTTTAAATTTTCAGATAAATCTTAATTTGCCCTCAGAGAATACAAAAAATGATTCTTGTGCCGGCAAATTATTTTTCAGTTTTTAAAAACTACAAATTTATTGAATTCGTGCAAATTATGCTTTGTATTCCACTCTTGAAGTCAAATTGTTAACCCATAATCGCTATATTTGAAATAGAAAATGAATTAATGTACTGAATATGAAAAAACTTACCCTTGCCTTATTTCTTTTCTTTCCGCTACAGATTTTTGCACAGGATTTTTTCAGAGAAGATTTCGATACGGGCAAAAAATACATTTTGCTTGCTAACCCGACTGTGGAAAATACTGGAAATTCACCTCTTTGGCATTGAGAAGAGCCGGGAAATAGCGGTTTCCGGCATTTCTGAATTTTTTGCATAATCTCCGGAGTTTCAGTTTGTGATTTATCTGTTCCCAAACTTCTTTGTTAATTTTGCTCTCGCAAAAATTTAGCAGAATATGTCAATTCAACAAGAGATTAACCGCAGGAGGACATTTGGAATTGTGAGCCATCCGGACGCCGGAAAAACCACACTTACCGAAAAATTGCTGCTTTTTGGCGGTGCCATCCGGGTGGCGGGAGCGGTGAAAAGCAACAAAATAAAGAAGACAACTACTTCGGATTTCATGGAAATAGAGCGGCAACGCGGCATTTCGGTGGCCACTTCGGTGATGGGATTTGAATATGACGGGTATAAGGTAAATATCTTAGACACCCCCGGGCACCAGGATTTCCAGGAAGATACCTTCCGGACACTCACTGCCGTGGACAGTGTGATTATTGTGATTGACGCATCAAAAGGGGTTGAGCCGCAAACCGAAAAGCTGATGCAGGTTTGCCGGATGCGCAAAACGCCGGTCATGGTTTTTATCAATAAGATGGACCGCCCCGCGCAGGATCCTTTTCTTCTGCTGGATGAAATGGAAGACCACCTGAAAATCAAGGTGCGCCCGCTGAGCTGGCCCATTGGCAACGGACCGGGTTTCCGCGGCGTTTACAGTATTTACTCCCGCAGCCTGAAATTGTTTGACCCGAATATTCAGGAGATTGGGAAAGGGATTGATTTTGAAGACATTTCAAATCCGGCACTGGAAAGTTATATCGGAAATGAAGCGGCAACACTGCGCGATGACCTGGAGCTGGTGGAGGGGATTTATCCGGAATTCAGCCGCAGCGATTATCTGGAAGGAAATCTTGCGCCGGTGTTTTTTGGAAGTGCGCTCTACAATTTCGGCGTGCAGGAACTGCTTCACGCTTTTCTGGAAATTGCGCCGCCACCGCAGCCTTCGCTGGCTGAAGAGCGCGAGATTCAACCGGAGGAACCGGACTTCACCGGGTTTATTTTTAAAATTCACGCCAATATCGACCCCAACCACCGCAGCCGGATAGCTTTTGTGAAAATCTGTTCCGGAAAATTTGAACGGAACCATGCCTACAAACATATCCGGCTTGGAAAAACCATGCGGTTCACAAGTCCCACCGCATTTATGGCTGAACAGAAAGAGATCATTGAAGAAGCTTTTCCGGGGGATATCATCGGCATTCCCGACAACGGCAACCTGATTATCGGCGACACAATCACCGACGGTGAGGAGATTCATTTCAAGGGCATTCCGAGTTTTTCGCCTGAGTTGTTCAGCTATATCGAAAATGCCGATCCCATGAAGTCGAAGCAGTTGAACAAGGGCATCGACCACCTGACCGATGAGGGTGTGGCACAGCTATTCACCAGTTCATTCAACGGGCGGAAAATCTTAGGAACCGTCGGGCAGCTTCAGTTTGAAGTGATTCAGTTCAGGCTGGAGCATGAATACAATGCCCGGTGCCGGTTTGAGCCTATGCAGATGTACAAAGCCTGCTGGATTGAATCGGATAACCCGCAGATGCTGACCGAGTTCAAAAAGAGGAAATTCCAGAGAATGGCCAAAGACAAGCTGGGGCGCGATGTATTTATGGCTGATTCGCAATTTATTCTACAAATGGCACAGGATGAGTTTAAAGACATCCGTTTCCATTTTACTTCAGAATTTTAATGTAAATTTGAGAAAAATTAGATAATGATACTTGTAAATACATTTTTTGATTCTTCTTTTTACACCTATTTCCTTTTGCCGTTCCTGATTTTTCTGTCCAGAATTCTGGATGTGTCCACCGGTACCATTCGTATTGTCATGGTTTCCAAGGGGCAAAAGCTGTGGGCGCCGTTGCTTGGTTTTTTTGAAGTGCTGATCTGGCTGCTGGCCATTTCACGGATTTTTGAAAACCTGGACAACTGGGTTTGCTATTTTGCCTATGCCGCTGGATTTGCCGCAGGAAACTATATTGGGCTGCTGCTTGAAGAGCGTCTGGCTATGGGAATTGTGAAGATTCAGATTTTTGCACGAAAAAACCCGGGCGAACTCATTCAAAACCTTAAAAATGCCGGTTACGGCATCACGCATCACGAAGCGAAGGGCGGAAGCGAGAATGTGAGCATTATCTACAGCATCATCAAACGGACTGAAATCCATCAGGTGGAAGATATTATTAAAGCAACCAATCCCAAGTCATTCTATTCCGTGGAAGATGTGAAATCGGTAAGTCACGGGATTTTTCCCGTGCGCACTGACGAACGCCGGTGGAGAAGCGGAAAATAGCCGAGTGCGTGTGGTTGATTTGCTAAGTTGGCAAAACAGAGAGTAACAGTATAGTTTTTAACAATTTAAAATTCTAAAATAATGAAACGGTCGATTTCTGCAATGATTTTTTTGGCAGCATTGGTTTTGACAACCACCCATGCAGGGTGCCAAAAGGTGAACAAACTTTCCAAAGAAGAAAAAAATGCCGGATGGGTATTGCTTTTCAACGGTAAAAATTTTGACGGATGGCGGGTGTGCAATGGCGATGCCATGCCTGCCAACTGGATTGTTGAAGACGGGGCGATGAAAGTTTTCTTAGGCGAAGGGAAAAAGCCCGGACAGGGTGCCGGTGGCGATATTCTGTTTGGCGACAAGATTTTTAAAAACTTTGAGCTTTCCATTGACTGGAAAGCCAGTGAAATGGCAAATTCCGGGATATTTTACAATATCCGCGAAGTTCCCGGGAAACCCATTTACTATGCAGCGCCCGAAGTGCAGGTGCTTGACAATGAGAAAGCCACCGACAACAAAATCGACAGCCACCTTGCCGGCTCGCTCTATGACATGCTTCCGGCAGACCCCGAAACTGTCAATCCCGCCGGAGAGTGGAATACCGTGGTCGTCAAAGTGGAAAATGGAAATGTCACCCACACCATGAACGGAACCGAAGTGGTGAAATATACCCTGTGGACCCCGGAATGGGATCAGCTGGTGGAGAACAGCAAATTCAAAAACTTTCCGGGATTTACCGAAGGGGTTTCAAAGGAAGGATATATCGGGCTGCAGGATCATGGCTACACGGTCTGGTTCCGGAATGTCAAAATCCGGGAGCTGTAGCCGGATTTACTTTTC
>CAZVAD010000073.1:8561-13838 GCA_964624645.1 uncultured Mariniphaga sp. | reverse complement strand
GCGAATTCATCACCACATCATTCAAGCTTGAAATCGGGCATCCGCCGGGTGCGCCCATTTTTATGCTTTTCGGGCGGTTTTTCACCCTGTTTGGCGGAGCAGAAAACGCGGCAGTGATGATCAATTCCATGTCGGCGCTTGCCAGCGGATTCACGATTCTGTTCATGTTCTGGTCAATCACCCACCTTTCGCTCAAACTGGTGAGCAACGGTGAAAATGTCACCAAAGGAAATATGGTTTCCATCATGGCTGCCGGGGTTGTCGGGTCGCTGGCATATACCTTTTCCGACACATTCTGGTTTTCGGCAGTGGAAGGCGAAGTATATGCATTTTCGTCGATGCTCACCGCCCTTGTTTTTTGGGCAATCCTGAAATGGGAAGACAGCGCCGATGAGCCTTATGCCAACCGCTGGCTGATTTTCATCGCCTACATGATCGGATTGTCCATCGGAGTGCACCTGTTGAACCTGTTGGCTATCCCGGCCATCGTTTTTGTCTATTATTTCAAAAAATATGAGCCAACACGGAAAGGGTTTATCGTTGCATTGATTGTTTCTGCCCTGATTGTTGCCGTTCTGATGTGGGTGATCATCCCCGGCGTGGTAACTGTGGCCTCCTGGTTTGAACTTCTTTTTGTAAACGGATTGGGACTGCCCATCAAAACGGGAGCGATAATATATATCGCCCTGATTGCTGCCGCCATTGTGTTTGGTATCCGCTACACCGTTAAAAACAAAATGGTTCTCTGGAACACGGTAATTGTTATGGTTACTGTCATCCTCATCGGGTATTCTGCCTTTGCCCTGATTATAATCCGCTCTGCCGCGGAACCTCCCATGGACCAGAACAGTCCGAAGGATGTTTTCTCCCTGTTAGGCTATCTGAACAGGGAGCAATATGGCAACCGCCCGTTGTTCTACGGGGAATATTACAACTCGCCCCTCAACCCGGAGGAGCGCTACCTTGAAGGGAAACCGGTCTATTCGCAAATTGACGGAAAATATGTGGAAACCGACCGGAGGATTGTCCCGAATTATGATGACAAATTCAAAACCCTTTTCCCCCGGATGTGGAGCAGCACCGATCCCGCACATGCTCAGGCTTACCAGGATTGGGCGGGCATCAAAGGAAGGCGCATTCAGCACCGCAATGAAATGGGCGAAACGGAAACCATCATAAAACCCACCTTCGTGGAAAATATCCGTTTTTTCCTGCGCTATCAGGTGGGACACATGTATTTCCGCTATTTTATGTGGAATTTTGCCGGAAGGCAAAACGATATCCAGGGACACGGCGGGCCGCTTTATGGAAACTGGATCAGCGGAATCAAGTTCATCGACGAAATGAGGCTGGGAAGTCAGGACAACCTGCCCGACCGGTTTGCCAACAATAAAGCCAGAAACACCTACTATTTCCTGCCGCTCTTGTTGGGGCTGTTGGGTGTTTTCTATCAGAACAGCAAGGGAAAGAGAGGCAAACAGGGGTTGTGGGTGATTTTTCTCCTGTTTTTTATGACCGGTCTGGCCATTGTGATTTACCTCAACCAGTATCCTTTGCAGCCCCGGGAACGGGATTATGCCTATGCCGGCTCTTTTTATGCTTTTGCAATGTGGATTGGTATCGGAGTTCTGGCTATTTCCGAAACGCTGCAAAAATATATGAGCGAAACGGTGGCCGGTTCGGTGGCCGGAGTAGCAACACTGCTTCTGGTACCCGGAATAATGGCTGTGGAAAACTGGGACGACCATGACCGCTCCGACAGATATACTGCCCGTGATTTGGGCGCAAACTACCTGAAAACCTGTCAGCCGAACGGAATCATTTTCACAAACGGCGACAACGATACCTTCCCGTTGTGGTATAATCAGGAGGTGGAAGGCGTGCGCACCGATACCCGCGTCTGCAACCTGAGCTACCTGCAAACCGACTGGTACATCAGTCAGATGAAGCGCAAAGCCTATGATTCTGACCCGCTTCCATTTTCCCTGAAAGAGGATCAATACCGCCAGGGAACCCGCGACATTGTCTATCTGATGGATGACCCGCGCATTGACCGTAAATCAATAGGTTTGACCCAGGCGATCGAATGGATTGCCTCCGATAATCCCGCAACCAAATTACGCCAGGCAGGGGATGCCGTTTTTCTCCCCAAAAAAATTATCCAGTTCAAGGTGGACAAAGAGGCCGTAATCCGCAACAATGTAGTGAGACCGCAGGATTATGACAAAATCGTGGATACCATCACCATTGATCTGTCGGGACGGAATTATATCCCGAAAGATGAAATGATGATTCTTGACCTGCTGGCAACAAACAACTGGGAACGCCCCATTTACTGGGCAATCACCGTGGGAAGGAACAAATACCTGAATCTTCAGGAATATTTCCAGGTGGAAGGATTCGGCTACCGGCTTGTTCCGATCAGCGGTGAAAACAATCCCGACAGACTTTCTTTCGGCACGGTGGCCACCGACATCATGTATGACAACATGATGAACAAGTTTGAATACGGCAATATGAACGACCCGAAAGTTTATATCGATGAAAACAATTCCCGGATGATGACCAATATCCGCAACAGCTTCAACCGCCTTGCCGCCGCTTTGATTGATGAAGGAAAAAAAGATTCTGCCATTGCGGTTATTGACCGGTGTTTTGAGCTGATTCCCGGAAATATTGTGCCCTACGAATATTTCACGCTGGAACTTGCAGACAGCTATTACCGCGCCGGTGCAAAGGAAAAGGGGAAAAAGATTCTGGAAGAGGTATTCAACACGTTTGACGATGAGCTGGGTTACTTCTTTACGATGGGCCTCCGCTTCGTGAATTCCGGCGCCGTGAATGAGGAAATTCAGCGCAATCTGTTCTATATGCAGCGCATGGAAAGAACAGCGCGGAATTATGAAGAGACTGAGCTCCGGGAAAAGATTGAGGCGAGCATGCAGAAACATTTCGAAACGTACAATTTACTCTAACTTGAAGTCCATGAATATTCTGGTCGTTGGCTCAGGGGGAAGGGAACATGCCCTGGGATGGAAAATCAGACAAAGCGATAAGGTAAAAAAACTGTTCTTTCTTCCGGGAAATGCCGGAACATCATCCCTTGGAACAAATCTTGAAATTGACCCGGAAGATTTTCCGGGAATCAGCAAAGCCATTCTGAAAAACAGTATTGATTTGGTGGTGGTAGGTCCTGAAGTTCCGTTATCCGGGGGGATTCATGATTATCTGGCCTCCTGCCCCGAATTGGCAGGACTGAAGATTGTCGGTCCGAAAAAAGAGGGGGCACAACTGGAAAGCAGTAAGGATTTTGCCAAAAAATTTATGATCCGCCACAATATTCCGACGGCAAAATACCTCACGGTTACCAAAGACAACCCAGAACAGGGGATTGAGTTTCTGAATTCACTCACGCCGCCTTATGTTTTGAAAGCCGACGGACTGGCTGCCGGAAAAGGTGTTCTGATTCTTGAAAACCGCCGGGAAGCGGAAAGTGAACTGCAGAAAATGCTTGGTGGAAAATTCGGCAATGCAGGAAACAAGGTGGTTATCGAGGAATTTCTCCGTGGCGTGGAAGTTTCGGTTTTTGTGATTACCGATGGAAAAGATTACAAAATTTTACCCGAAGCCAAAGATTATAAGCGAATCGGCGAAGGCGACACCGGACTGAACACCGGAGGCATGGGAGCTATTTCACCTGTGCCGTTTGCCGATGAAACGTTCATGGCAAAAGTGGAGGCGCGGATTATCCGGCCAACCATAAACGGATTGATTAACGACAAAATTGAATACAACGGATTCATTTTTTTCGGGCTGATCAATGTGAACGGAGACCCGTTTGTGATTGAGTACAATGTCCGGTTGGGTGACCCTGAGGCAGAAGTGGTTTTGCTTCGGATACAGTCCGATTTTGTCGATTTATTGGAAGGTGCAGCCACCAGCACCCTGAGTGAAAAAAATGTGGAAATATCAACGCGACATGCCGCCACTGTGATGCTCGTCTCCGGAGGATACCCGGAGGATTATGAAAAAGGGAAGATTATTTCGGGGCTGGACAAAACTAACGGCAGCATCGTCTTTCATGCAGGAACAAAAAATGATGGTGAAAAAATCCTGACCCACGGGGGGAGGGTCCTGGCTGTCAGCTCCCTGGGAAATAATATGTCTGATGCGCTGAGCGCCTCCTACCGCAATGCGGAATACATCCAGTTTGATAAAAAATATTACCGGAAAGATTTAGGCTTCGACTTGTGATATGCTGTTCAGAACATTCAAATCAAATCATGCCATCAATTTTATCCTGTTTCCTGTAATGGGGGTTGCATTCTGGCTGAAAAGCATATTGATTCAAAAAAATTATCTTTTTTCTCCCGGCGAAACGGATAATCTGTTGTTTAATCCCCTGTTCATTTTACTTGATAAAATTCCCTTTCTCGCAAATATCATTTCGGTTGCCTTAGTGATCGGAATGGGTTTTATCATGCTCAGCATCAGCAATAAATATCACTTTATCCGGATAAAAACCATGCTCCCGGCGCCGCTTTTTATTCTTATTTTATCCGGTTTTACAGACATGCAAGCCATGCACCCGGTGTATTTTGGAGCATTTTTTATTCTGATAGCCATCCACCGGATGTTCGGCGCCTTCGGACAAAAACAGCCACTCTCCCCGGCTTTTGATGCCGGTTTCTTTCTGGGAATTGCAGCATTGTTCCACTTTAATCTCATCCTGCTTCTGCCGGCATTCCTGATCGGAATCGGATTCCTTTCGCGCGAAACCCAATGGCGGGAATTTATCGTGCTGACCCTTGGCGCAGCGCTGCCGTTTTTGTTTGCATTCACCTATGCCTTTATGACCGGAACCGTTTCCGGGCTTCTTGCAACCTATGCGTTAAATCTTCTGAGTCCGGTGAATCACATGAAATCCAATGAACCGTTGCTTATTTATATTGCTTTTCTGATTTTGCTGATCATCGCGGGCAGCATCAGCATTGTACAGCAATATGATGCCAAAAAAATCAGCTCAAGAAAATTTTTCATCGTTTTTTTACTCATTTTTATTTTTTCAGCGCTCAGCATTATCGTAATTCCGGGCGCTTCACAAGAGATGTTGGTTGTCATTGCAATTCCGGTAACTTTCCTGCTGTCCAATTTTTTTGTTTTTCTGAAAAGTCGTTTTTGGGGAAATTTCCTGTTCTTACTGCTGTTTTTTTTGGTGATTGCCCTGCAATTTTCACCCCTGATTTTCAATGGATAAAAAATGGTTACTCTTTTCCA
>CAZVAD010000073.1:0-8461 GCA_964624645.1 uncultured Mariniphaga sp. | reverse complement strand
TGACAGGTGAATTGGCCGCCATCGAGCGCTTTTTCTCCGGTGTCGGCTTTAAACTGAGCCGGAAAAACCAGTGTTCCGTCGCTGAGCGTGATGCCTCTTCC
Source organism: uncultured Mariniphaga sp. (assembly GCA_964624645.1). GTDB lineage: Bacteria > Bacteroidota > Bacteroidia > Bacteroidales > Prolixibacteraceae > Mariniphaga. Next base: position 8,360 of record CAZVAD010000073.1, on the reverse strand, counting down.
GGGCCCCTGCAGCAACAGCTGCCATGAAGGATCCTTGATCTGTTCCGTGATGTTAATGGGTTCTGACCAGGTCAGTCCGTCGTCCGTACTTTTCACCAACATAAACTGGCCGGTTTCTTCGGGCGACATGCCGGGGCGGGAGGCAACCCAGAGCATATCCTTTTCGGTTGCCCCGCTCATCCACAGCGCAGCCACCCAGATTGTACCTGTCTTATGGTCATACAGGATACACGGGTCGCCGATACCATTCAGCCGCTCGGAGCGGCCTCCCCATTCGCCCATGTCCATAATCACGCGCATTGGCTCCCAGGTCTGGCCCCCGTCGGCGCTGCGGCTCATGCCGACGTCAATGTCTTCCTGCAAATCCTTGCTGTTGTTGTAGCGGTTGTCGTAAACGGCAATCAGCGTTCCGTGATTTGTGGTAACCAACCCGGGAATACGATAGGTGTCGCAGTTGTCCTGACCTGTAGCGCGCAATGCCAGCGCCGGACGCCAGGTGAAATCCGTTTCAGGTTTCAGAAGGAGGACCTTTCCGCCTTTAAACTTCAACTCAACCTGTTCAACTGAAAAACTTTCTGTTAAAACGGCATCCTCATGCACGTCAAATTCCAAGGACAGCACATGATCTCCCGCAGTCAATCCGGCAGAAACATCGCAGATCATCTTGTTTTTTCTGATTTGAAATCCGCAGGACAGATTCACTGTTGCCGTATCCCCGTCAGTTGCTTTTATATGCTTCATTTTCACTGTCTTCAGAAAACCGGGACGACTGTTTTCATCCAATAAAAACGTCAGTGATTTTAATTGACTTTTCGCCTGTTCCGGCACGGAAAGTTCAATTTCCACAATCCCGGGATTTTCCCGCCCGACAAACAAAGGAACATGTTTCAGCTTGATCGAGCTGTGGCTGAAATCCGGCGTTTTTGGCTCTTTTCCCACCGAGCAGGAAAGAAAAAAACACGGCAGCAGAAAGAACAAAATAAATCTGGTTATCATGATTTCTTTTTAAAATTTTTATATGCTGAAATTCACAATAAAAAGGAGAATATATCCGGAATGTGCTATTTTATATGAATCAGCTTGTTTCCTTCATATTCAAACCAGGTATCCCGGGCATTTACACGGATATTGTGCACTCCGGGATTTTCGTCAGGCGTAAATACAGCCTCCCAGATGTGCATGGAATTGGCATCGCCGCCCATTTTTCGCCAGGGCGCTTCACTCATTTGCTCCTCCCGCTCTTTCTCTGCCAGCCTGACCGGATCCTTTTGTATAACCCGCTTCATGTCAATCCACCCGCCATCACCAACCTTCATTTTAACAACGGCATCAGGCAGTGCATTAAAAACATTTGCCGTCACTTTGATTTCATTGTTGCTGCCGGTTTCAACAAAATCGGGCGCATCAATCTGCATCTGAAAATCTGCATCCATCCCGGCAGATTTCCATTCAAATTTCCAGTCGTTTTTATCAATATGCAAAAATCCGTAACCGTTTGGCGTTCCATCAGACATCATGGCATGTGGAATTCCGAATTCGTTGGGTGAGCCGGTCCACCATGCCCCGCAAACAGTCCCCACACTGATCATGTGATGCGGCTCACTGCCCGGATAGCCGTCTTCACGGTCAATAAAACGATGAAAATGACGATGGGTGTGGGCGGTCAGCGAAACACTCTTCGGGTGGGTTGCCAGCAGTTCATAAAAAGCTTTCTTTTCCTCCTTGTCATGCCATGCCGTGGAACTTTCATAAGGAATATGCGCAAGGATTACCAGCAGCTGGTTTTTGTCCATGCGTTCAAGCTCATTCCGTAAAAATTCCATCTGATCACTTCCCAATCCGGTACGGTAAAAATTTTTGCCGTCTTCAAAAATTCGGAGAATATTGTCGAGCACAACGAAATGAGCCGGCCCATGACTGAACGAATAGTACAAAGGGCCGATTTTATGGCTCCAGGCGCCGCGCACCTCAGCATTATCGGTTCCTGTGTAGTCGGAATCATGATTTCCCGGAACATACCACATGGGAATCCCAACGGCGGACAAAGCGCTGAGCACATGGTCATAAATGCTCAGATTGTCGAACACAATATCGCCGAGAGTAACCCCGAATTCCGCATCGGTGCCCACCACTTCGGGGATCACGTCTTTAGACATGTAGTAGATTTCCTTGTCATCGCGCGGCTGGGTGTCGCCAAAAATCAGTGCCTTGAATGCACGCGGCGCTTTTGCCGGAAGCAGCGCAAAGTCAACCGATTCGGGAACCGCACCCGTGGGCGGCATGCCCTCAAACTTAGTTCCTGTGGCGCCTTCTGAACTGAACATCCGGTAAAACACCGGTTTGTTGTTTTCATCCACCGGCAAAGCCCGGTTTGCCGGTTTGATGACAAATACGGCTGAATTGTCCCGATACAGAAGCTCATATTCCCCTTTCCGGTTGGTTACAACCACTTCCCGGCCGTTGGAAACCGCAACGCCTTTGAGTGGTTTGTCGGTAGAATCATAGATGCCATTTCCGTTTTTATCGTGAAAAACTACCCCTTTTACCGTTGCAGGAGTTTGTGCCGACAAAGCGGACTCGTGGACAAAAATAGAAAACAGGAAAAAAATTGTCGTGAAAAAAATGGTGTTTAAATGTTTCATTTTGATTATGATTTTTGTAAAAATTCAAATGTGGTTATCTGTAATACAGAGTTTTTTCTTTTTTGATTTCTTCCTTATTCACAGGGATTTACAATAAGCTTTCAATACTTTTCCAAATAAAAAATCCTAAATTACAAAAAATTATAAAAACCACGGCATCCATAAAATCAGGATTATTAGTGTAATTTCGTTGAAATATTAAAATTTTAACGAAAAAAACCGGGAGATTTTCAATAAAAATTTTGTGGTCTCCACAGATTACTATATGAATATAGACACGGGAAATATCTTGATTTTCAGTAATGTATTCTCTCTTGGCTGGAGAATTGTTTTTACCTGTGTGATCACAATAATCATCAACCTGCCGTTTGGCTACGTTCGCGGCAGATTCAGGAAATTGTCATTCTGGTGGTTTGTGGCCATTCATGCTCCGGTTCCGCTGATTATTTTTATCCGCAAATTTTTCGGGCTGAGTCTGACCTGGAAACTTGCGCCGTTTCTGTTAGGAAGCTTTTTTTTAGGCCAGTATTTGGGAAGAAGAATCCATACGGCATACCCTCCCCGGAAAAAGAAAAAGGCTGCCCCAAAATAGAACAGCCTCAATAAATTATCATTATTTCTATTTATTCAATAATCCGGATTTCCGTTTCCATTTCCATGGCTTTCCGGTATGACGCCGTAACGCCGCAATATTTTTCTTCGGAAAGTTGTACTGCCCTTTCCAATTTCTCTCTTGGCAAATCTTTCCCTTTAAACTGATAAATCACTTTTATTTTGTAATAATGCTTCGGATGCTCTTCCGTGGAATCGGCTTCCACAATGACGTTGAACGCTTCGGGTTCCACTTTCATTTTTTTCAGAATCATGATTACATCAATTCCGGTGCAGCCGGCAAGCGCCGTGAGCATAAGCTTTTTGGGGCGCGGTCCAAGGTCGCTGCCTCCCGTTTCTTCAGAAGCGTCAATAATTACCTTGTGTCCGTCCATGTCGGTTTCAAAAGCCACTTTATCCGTCCAGGCCAAATCAACTGTGTGTTTCATTTTTATTTTTTTAATTGTTACTTTTTCCGGCTGCAAAGATAACATACAATTATCTATATAAGTAGTCTTTTAATTCTGACCCGGAACCGCATCAGCAAAACAAGGCGATCGCCGCCGTTTTTCGCTTGTGATTTGCAGGCAATCACCTGCTTATCCACTCTTCAGGGTTCAGTTTTTGATTTTCACGCCAGATCTGAAATTTCAGAATGGACTTGTTCCCGTCTTCGGCATCGGTATATACCGTACCAATATTCTGTCGCGCAGAAACCTTATCGCCTTTTTTAACGGCCACTTCGCGCAGGTTTGAATAAACCGTGAGGTAATTTCCGTGGCGGATAATCACCGCTGAATTTCCTCCCGAAATTCCAAAAACACGGGATACCTCGCCATTGAAAACAGCCCGCACTCCGGCATTGGTTTCGGTGGCAATGTTGATTCCGTTGTTGCGCACCTGCACGTTTTCAAGCACTGCATGGCGGTGAATGCCAAAGCGTTCGGTAATCACCCCGCGCTCAACCGGCCAGGGGAGCTTTAATTTATTTTGTGCAAAGTTGTCGCCCACAAGCTGCTGTTCGGGCGTGAGCGCATAGGCCGGCTCGCCGGCATCCCTGTTCTTGCGGGCTTCCTCTTCAATGATCCGCTGGATTTCCCTTTCCAGTTGCTGCTCAATATTGCGTTGCTGTTGTATTTTTTTCTTCAAATCCTGTTGCTGCCGTTTCAGTTCCTGCACTTCCCGGTTTTGCCTGTTCTTTTCCTGCGCCAGTTTTTCAGTTTCACCACGGGCTTCATCCAGCAACTGCTGACGGGTAGCCTTCAGCCTTTCCAGGTCTTCAGCTTTTTCATTCAGCAATTGCTGCAACGTCTTCATCACAGCCGCCTGATTGTTTCTGTGAGCCGTGTAGCGCCTCATATAGAGCAAACGCCGGTAAGCCTGGTTAAAGCTTTCAGCCGAAAGCAGAAAAAACAACTGTCCTGAAGGGGTTCTGCCCGAATAAGTCATCCGGAGGAGTTTTGCATATTCGGCTTTCATTTGCTCCAGATCGTCCGAAAGCATCTGAACCGAAAGGTTGTTGTTTCGGATAAATTCCTGATAAAGGCGTACTTCTGAATTGTATGTGGAGATTAGTTTATTCCGCTGGCTGATTGTATTGTTGATGAGCTGCAAACTGCTGAGGGAAGCTTTTTCCTGTTGCTGCACCTGGCTGAGCAGCCGGTTGGTCAGTTCAATTTCCTTTGCAGCGCTCTGTTTCCGCTGTTGCAAATCAGAAAGGGACTGTGCCTTGGCGCCGGCCAGAATAAACAGGAAAAAGATTACTAAAACCGGTTTTTTCATAACCTAAATAATTCCTTCACAGATTTCTTCAACAGGCTGCTAATTTACACGGATTTGTTCATATTTCCCGGGAATACTCAGCCCTATGGACTTAATTTTTTCTGTTGAAAAATCATTCATCCTGATTTTCAACTCCGTGCTTTCTCCTTCCGAAATCATTTTCATATCAATGGAACCCGGATAATTCTTATTATCCAGAGTGGTGAAATTCCCATAATTGACTTCTAAAATCCATTCATTTGCCGGATCAAAAAGTATCAGCTTTTCCAGATTAAAGTTTTTCGGATTGAAATAAAGTTTTTTCTGCAGCTCATTGGCTGCCGCATTCCGTGCTCTTCTTCCGAAATTTGCAACAGTCGCCACGCCGTCCTGTTCCTGAAGATTTGCAGATTGCAAAACATATTTTCCGTTTTCGATGGAAGTTTTATACTCATGCCGTGAATGGCGCGAAATAAAACTGCCTCCCGACGGATTTGCCAGCAAAGCCTGAATCATTTCAAAGTTCAGGCGGAATTTCATCAACCGGCTCAGATAGGAATAGTCGTCCACAAAAAAGTTCCGCTCTAGGTAATTTACAAATAGCACACTGTCAGATGTCAGTAAAACCCGTCCGACAGGAATTGCCATTTTGCTGACCGTGGCCAGAATTTTCTCATTTTTCACAGCCTGCAAACTGGCTCTGAAACTGGCATCGGTTTCGCTGCCCGAAAACAGCACGCTGATGCGGCGGATGGTTAAATCATCATAATCAAATGCTTTTTCCTCAACCTGCCGGATCAATTTGCCGGCCTCCAGTGGACGTAGCCGTTCAACCGGCATTTCGCGGGCTGTGCGGCACGATGAAAAACAGGCTGAAATAACAGCCAGAACAATGAAAATGCGAGGCAGTGAGTATGTCAAAAAACGCTTCATCTACTCTTCAATATATTTTCGCTGATTGATTTTCTGTTTCAATACATCGGAAATCTCATCCCCGAGATTTAACGCCTTTTTCCAGTATTCCAGCGCTTCATCGGCGCTGCCGAGCTTAAAGAGAATATCGCCATAGTGCTCCAGCAGTGTTGAGCTTTCGGTTTCGCTGTTCTTTAAAGCAGATTCCATATAAAATTTGGCCAGTTTATATTCCCCTTTTTTGAACAATACCCAGGCGTAGGTATCAAGGTAGGTTGCATTTTCGGGAAAACGCTCAATCACCTGCCCGCTCATGCGCTCCGCCTTGCTGAGATTCTTTCCGGCAAGCGAAAGGTAATATGCATAATTGTTCAGGGTGATATGATTTTCGGGGTCAAGTTCCACCGATTGATCAAACAGATCAAATGCCTGATCCTGCTTGCCGGTTTTGTACAGCGCTTCGCCTTTCAGCATAAGAAACTGCCCTTCCATCCTTTTATTATCAGCAACATACATCAATCCTTCATCAGTAATTGAAATGGTTTCTTCATAATTTTTAAGCTGAATGGAAGCGATGGCGTTCAGAAAATAAATCTGTGGCTGATTGGGAAAAAGTTCCAGCGCATCGGTGCTGTGTTTGTGCAGGGCATCCCAGTCCTGCAGATCATTATCCGCAAACAGCAACCGCTCCCAAAGAATGTAATCATTCTTTTCAATGCTCAGCGCTTTCAGAAGTTCCCGGCGGGCCTCTTCGGGCTTCCGGCGTTTCAGAAAGCTTTCGGCACGGACAGTATGTACCATATACTCCTCCGGATGCACTTCAAGAAGAATGTCAATCAGCATCTCTTCCTGCTCCGGCGCCAGTCCGGATTGGGCAGGATCGGAGGTCAGCAGCATATACATTTGCAGTTTAGTCTGCAAATCCACGTCATCGCTCCGGAATCCCTCCTTGGTTTCTTCAAAAGCCTTTTCGGGATTGTTGTTTAAAAAATAGAAATTGGCCAGCGAAAAATGGACAAATCCATTTTCGGGGTCAATCTCCTGAATTTTTTTGTAATATTTCAGCGCGTTTTCCGAATCTCCCTGATTCTGATACAAATCAGCCATCAGTCCGTAATATTTCGGTTCATCCGGATCAAAATTTATCAGCTTGTTAATCTCTTCAAAGGCTTTGTCCACCTGCTTGTCCTGAACATACAGCTGCTGTTTGGAGACGGAAATCTGCTCGTTTATCCCGGTTTTTTCCTCCAGCGCATTGTAGGCGTCAATGGCTTCATCCACTTTGCCGGCGCTTGCAAACAGGGCGGCTTTCATAAAAAGAAATTCCAGATTTTCAGGCTCTTGCTGCAACAACTCGTCGTAGATTTGAGCCGCCTGATTGTATTTTCGCGTTTGCTGCAAAATATCGGCAAGCAGCAATTTATACCATTTATTGTCAGCATTCAGATTGATGGCTTTTTCGAGCAGCAAAGTGGCGCTGGTGAGGTCATTATTCTCAGCCTGAATGGCTGCCAGTTCATATAAAGCTGCCGATGAATTCGGATCAATTTGCAGACAATCAGACAGTATCTGAATGGCGCGCTGCGGATTTCCAAGACTTTTTTCCTTCAGGGCTTCCAGAAACAGGTATTCAAACTCCATCTGCTTGGACTCATCAAGCGTAAGCTCCTCCGTTTGCGGGGTGATTTCCGGAGTTTCCGGCTCCCGGGTCGTCAGTTTTTTACCTGACGAACAGCCTAAAATAAAAAGCAGCAGCAAAAGCGCAGGAATCCATTTTAACAATTTGTATTTCATTTTCTTAATTTTTACCGGTATGTCCGAAACCACCGGCTCCCCTTTGTGTTTCACCTAACTCTTCAACCGGACTCCATTTCACCGTTTCATGCGAAGAAACAACCATTTGGCAAATTCGTTCGCCGTTCTCTATTATAAATTCCTCATTGGAAAGATTTATCAGAATAACCCCGATTTCCCCCCTGTAGTCGGCATCAATGGTTCCCGGCGTATTCAAAACAGTAATTCCTTTTTTGATGGCCAATCCGCTGCGCGGCCTGATCTGGGCTTCATAACCTTTGGGCAGTTCAATATACAAACCTGTGGGAACCAGTTTCCTTTCCAGAGGCTTCAACGCCACAGGCTCCTCCAAAAAAGCACGCAAATCCATGCCTGCCGACATTTCAGTGCTGTATTCAGGCAACGGATTGTTTGAGCGATTCACTATTTTAATTACCATACATTCATTTTTTTAAAGACCTGCTAAGATAGGATTTTTAATAATGACACCTTTTGACAAAATGGTGATTAAGCTGTTTTTCACTAAAGTTCAGCCAAAAATATTTTCAAAACGTTTTCCCATTCATAATTCATTAACGATACAAAATAAATAAGTTTCATTATAACGAAACTTATGAGAACAAAATTTCTGAGAATCAGATAATCATAAAATCGGAGATG
>CAZVAD010000072.1:0-13928 GCA_964624645.1 uncultured Mariniphaga sp. | reverse complement strand
TTTTCCCAAAACATAATTTTCCTACCTTTACCGGAATAAAATTTTATCACTGAAATTATTAAAAAAATCATGAAAGAAAAGAGAAGGGATTTTATCAAGAAAGGAGTTGTGGGAGCAGCCGGGTTGGCTATTGGGGGCATTGGATTCTCCCCAAAGTCCTATGGGGCAATCATTGGGGCAAATGACCGGATCAATGCGGCAGTTCTGGGGATTCATGGGCGCGGGAAATCGCACATTTCCAGTTTCATGGCACAAAAGGATGTGCAGGTAACTACCCTGTGCGAGCCGGACAAGAATCTCTGGAAAAATGCAGGAGATGCTTTTCAGAAGAAGTACAACCAAACGGTTCAGTTTGAGCAGGACCTCCGGCGGGTTTACGATAACAAGGACATTGACGTGGTGAGCATTGCCACTCCGAACCACTGGCATGCTCTGGCTGTGATTTGGGCGTGCCAGACCGGGAAGGATTCCTACGTGGAAAAACCGGGAACCCACAACATCTGGGAAGGCCGCAAGATGGTGGAAGCGGCGGAAAAGTACAACCGGATCGTGCAGCACGGAGTGCAGCTGAGAAGCTCACCCTCGGTGAAAAAAGCGATTCAGCTGCTGCGCGAAGGCTATATCGGCAAGGTTTACATGGCGCGGGGACTGGTATTCCGCTGGCGGCCCAGCATTGGCGACAAAGGAATGTCAGCTGTGCCCGAGGGGCTGGACTACGACCTGTGGACAGGCCCGGCACAGATGCGCCCGTTTTCCCGGAACATCGTGCACTACGACTGGCACTGGCATTGGGATTATGGCAACGGCGATGTGGGGAATCAGGGGATTCACGAAACTGACCTGTGCATGTGGGGACTGGATGTCGGGCTGCCTACGCAGATTACCTCCATGGGCGGCAAATTCCTTTGGGATGATGCCAAAGAGACGCCTGAAGTGCTGACCTCTATTTATAATTATCCCGAAGAGGGAAAAATTATTCAGTTTGAAGTGAGGCCGTGGTGCACCAACACCGAGGAGGGAGTCAAAGTAGGAAATATCTTCTACGGAGACAAAGGAGTACTGGTTGTGGATGGCTACGATAAGTTCAAGACCTACATGGGTCAGAAAATGGAACCGGGAATATCCGGGGAAGACGGCGGTGAAGCCGCTTCTGAGTATGACAGGGGCGAAGGAGGCACGACCGGACACTTTGCCAACTTCATTGAAGCGGTGAGAAAACGCGACAAGTCGATTCTCAACGGCCCCGTAGAGACCGCACACCTCTCTTCCGGACTGGCGCACCTGGGCAATATTGCCTACCGCACAGGCCGCGTTTTACAATTTGACCCGCGCGCAGAGCGGTTTGTCAATGACCCCGAGGCCGACCGCTATCTGACAAGAGATTACAGAAAAGGCTTTGAAGTGCCGGAAAATGTGTGAGTAAAGGTTTAGGTTACTCTTTCCCCTTTTGCAGATGGCGGATGTAATTCACCAGCTGCCAGGTGTCTTCTATGGAGATTTGCGCTCCATAAGCGCCCATCACACCATACCCGACACGGATATTATGAAACAGTTCTCCGTCGGATTTTTCCATGGCGCGTTCCGCGCTGTAATCCGGCGGAGCCATGGGGTATTTCCCACTGGTGAAAAGGAATCCTTTCCCGTCGCCATTTTCGCCGTGGCACAGCAGGCAAAACCGATCATACATCAGTTTGGCGCGCTCAACATCAAAATCAGCGGCAAGCGGATTCTCCAGCGATGCAGCTTTTAACTCGTCTTCGGGCGTTTTCACAAAGCCATAGGCGTATTCATGGGTGGCCACCGTGCCTTCCACCGGACCGGTCATGGTTTTTCCTTCCGGAAGATTGGGGTTTGCGCTCCATGTTTCGTAAGCCACAGATTTCTCCATGTCGTTAAAAAAACTCCATCCCCGGTCATTTCGGTTATCATCGCATGAAACCAGGAGTAAAGAAATCATCAGGATGCCAATAGAATATGTGTTTTTAAATATTTTCATAGCTTGAACTTTCAATTGCGTACGGGTGATTCAAAGGTACGGGCTTTGCCTTTTCAAAAAATATCAGAAAAACAGTCAGAAATGCAGCCAGATAGAAAAATGGCAGCCCGATTTCAAGGAATCCGATTTTTGTATTTTCATAGCCGACTGCACCAGGCATAATCGCAAGGTAAAGATCAAGATAATGCCCGATTAATACAACAAGCGAAATGATGCCCAGATAGAGCGGCTGCCTTTTGGAACCCCTTGTCATCAGGGCGAAAAAGGGGAATACAAAGTTCAAAATCAGATTAACATAAAACAGCGTTTTAAAATGGGTGACCCGCTCTACATAATAGACCGTTTCTTCGGGAATATTGCTGTACCAGATCAGCAGATACTGGCTAAGCCAGAGGTATGCCCAGAAAATACTGAATGCAAAAACATATTTTCCCAAATCGTGCAGATGCTCAGAATTTACGTTAGGCAGAATATTAAAATGCCTGAATAAAATTGTAATGATGGTAATTACGGCAAGGGCAGCCACAAACATTCCGGAAAAAGTGTACCAGCCGTAGAGGGTGCTGAACCAGTGTCCGTCAATGGACATGAGCCAGTCCCAGGCAGAAGTGGAGCTGCTGATGGCAAAAACAACGATAAACCATCCCGATGCGCTTCGCAGCCGGGAAAGGTATTTATCATGCGGCTGAAAATCATTTTTCACCGAGATTTTGCGGAGATAGAATGCGAAAAAACTCCACAGTGCAAAGTAAATTACGAAACGGGCCAGCCAGAAAGGGAAATTCAGGTAAGGCGTTTTTTCCTGCAAAACATGATCGAGATGCCCGGTGTTTGCCCATTCAAAGATCTCTTTCAGTCCCGGAAAAGCAACGATAAAAAGAATTACTGCAAAAGGGATGGTCAATCCCATGGATTCCATGATCCGCTGGATATTGATTTGCCAGGATGATTCACCCAAAGTGTTGACAACCCAGAAGAAAAGCGCCCCCAACCCAAGGAAAAGGAACATCAGCGCATTCATCCAGAGGTTTGCCCAGATACGTGAGGCGGGCGCCTGACTGACAAATACAGCCCAGAGCAACGCCAGCAGGCCGATGCCTGCAGCAATTCCAAGCCACATTTTTAATTTCTTACTGAATGTGAACGGGACAGGTTCCGGTATGCTATGTCTTTCCATTATTTTTTCGGATTAACTTGTTTAACATCAAGTGCGCCGGTCGCTTCGAGCGCTTCGGTAAGTTCAGTCTCAGACATTTGGTTTTCCTTCACCGAAAGGATAATCTGAAAATAATCGTCCGTAACTCTTTCGTCCAGGATGTCAGGAATTGAACCCGGACCAAGGCCGGAGCGAATCAAAAATGCGATTCCCATACCAAATGCGGCAAACAGCACGGTTATTTCAAAAGTCGGCGGAATGAATGAAAGCACTGAAAAGTAAGGTTTTCCGCCAAAATTCAGCGGCCAGCTCACGGTATTTACCCATGTCTGAAACCAGAACATCAGCACGGCACCCACCACGCCGGAAATGAAAGCCACCTTGGGCAAATGAGAGCGGCGATACTTCAAAAGCGTGTCCAGTCCATGAACCGGGAAAGGCGTCCGCACATCGGCAATCCGGATATCTTTTTCCTGCAATGCTTTCACCGCATTCAGCAAATCCGGCTCATCGGTAAAATGTCCATATACTATTGCACCCATATTCAATTTTTTTCAGAAAGTTGATTCTTCGTCGGTTTTGGGATAAATTTCCGGGCAGACGAACGTGCAACCGATTTTACCTCTGCAATCGCAATCACAGGAAACACCCTGATGAAAAGGAAAAACAGCGTAAAAAACAGCCCGAAAGTTCCCAGATAAATGGCTACTTCAACCCATGTCGGTTTGTACATAGCCCAGCTTGACGGCAAATAATCACGGTGCAGCGAAGTCACAACAATCACAAACCGCTCAAACCACATCCCGATATTGATGAAAATAGAAAGGATGAAAGTGAATGTCAGATTCCGGCGCAACTTCTTTATCCACAGCAATTGGGGAGAAATCACATTGCAGGTCATCATGATCCAGTAGGCCCAGGCATACGGACCTAAAGCCCGGTTCATAAACGCATAGCGTTCATATTCCACCCCGCTGTACCATGCGATGAAAAGTTCGGTGATATAAGCAATTCCGACAATTGATCCTGTGGCAATAATCACTTTGTTCATGGATTCCACATGCCCCACGGTGATATACTCCTGAAGGTTCAGCGCTTTTCGCGTGACAATCATCAGGGTGAGCACCATGGCAAACCCTGAAAATACGGCTCCCGACACAAAGTAAGGCGGAAAAATGGTGGTGTGCCAGCCGGGAATCACCGAAGTGGCAAAGTCAAAACTAACAATGGTGTGCACCGACAAAACCAGCGGAGCGGCAAGTCCGGCAAGGATAAGGCTCATGGATTCGTGGCGCTGCCAGTGGCGGGCAGAGCCTTTCCATCCGAAACTGAAAAAGTTGTACGTTTTTTTCTTCCATCCTGTTTTCATCCGGTCGCGGATGGTTCCCAGGTCGGGAATAAGCCCCATGTACCAGAAAAGAATGGAAACCAGCAGGTAGGTGGAGATGGCAAAAACGTCCCACAGCAACGGGGAGTTGAAGTTCACCCACAATTCGCGTGTGTTCGGGTATGGAAAAATGAAAAAGCTCAGGGGCAGTCGTCCCAGATGGATCAATGGGAAAATTCCGGCGCACATCACCGCAAAAATGGTCATCGCCTCGGCAGCCCGGTTGATGCTGGTGCGCCATTTCTGCCTGAACAAAAGCAGAATAGCAGAAATAAAGGTACCGGCATGGCCGATACCCACCCACCACACAAAGTTGGTGATATCCCATCCCCAGCCAATGGTTCGGTTCAGCCCCCACACACCGATACCAAACCAAACGGTGTAGGTCATCATGGCAAAACCAATCAGCATGACAATGAATGAAACCCCAAACCCTAAGTACCAGACTTTTCCGGGCTTGCCGGTGATCGGCGCCATGACATCGTTGGTAATGTCCTTATAACTTTTTTTTCCTTCGATAAGTGGCTCTCTGGCCGGTGAAACGTGCATCATATCGGGTCAGTTTTAGCTTTTATTTCTGATTTTTGTCAGGTAACCAACGCTTGGCAGGGTGTGCAACTCTTCCAAAAGGTGATAATTCCTTGGATTTTTCATCAGTTGCGAAACTTTGCTCCGGGGATCATTCAGATCACCAAAAACAATGGCGTCAGTCGGGCAGGTCTGCTGACATGCCGGCATGATTTCCCCATCTTCTAACTGGCGCCCTTCAAGCTTGGCGGTCAGCTTTTTCTCCTGAATCCGCTGGACACAGAATGAACATTTTTCAATCACTCCTTTTGCACGAACCGTAACATCCGGATTGTGGCGCATTCTGGTCAGGTCAACCGTCATGCCTGCGGGGTCGTACCTGTTGTTGGGAATGGAGTCGGCGCCGGTGTAATCAAGCCAGTTAAATCTCCTCACTTTGTACGGGCAGTTGTTGTTGCAATAGCGCGTACCGATGCAGCGGTTGTATGCCATCTGGTTCAACCCTTCTTCGGAATGGGTGGTTGCCGCCACGGGACAAACATTTTCGCAGGGGGCATTGCCGCAGTGCTGGCACATTACCGGCTGCCGCACCACTTCCGGGTTATCTTCGCTTCCATTATAATAGCGGTCGATACGAATCCAGTGCATTTCGTGATGGCGGATGGTCTCTTTTTTACCGACAACCGGAATGTTGTTTTCGGTGTTACAGGCCAGAACACAGGCATTGCAGCCGATACAGGTGTTCAGGTCAATTGCCATTCCCCATTTGTGCCCTTTGTATTCGTATTTTTGATATAAAGTGGTGTGCTGTTTTTCAATCTCTTCATGCAGCTCATTTCCAGCCGCAGGATTCTGTTTCCAATTATCGAAAGTGGATTCGCGAATGATTGCGCGGCCTTCCATGGACTGATGCCCCTGCACCAAAGCAAGCTGCTCGGATACCCCTGTTTTTTCAATCGAAAAACCTGAAGCCGCAAAAAGGCGGAATCCGTTTTCAATCCGGGTCAGCGGATAAGCATTCACGCCCGTAATGAGTTCTTCCGGAATTCCTGTTTTTCGTCCATATCCCAGATAAACGGAAACCGTATTGTCTGCCTGTCCCGGCTGGACAAAGGCGGGTATCGTCAGATTTCCGGTGCGGATTATATCCCCGTTTTTGATTTCCAGCTTCCGCGCAACAGATGGAGCAATGGATGCATAATTTCCCCAGGCAACCCGGGTAACCGGATCGGGACATTCCTGAAGCCAGGGGTTCAAAGGCCCGTCACCGGTGCGGATATTCAGGTTTTCAATCAATTCTACAGTCAGTCCGCCGGCAGATTTTTCAGCGGCAATGGCAGCCAGTGAGTTTTTGATTTCATCTGCGGTAAATCCAACAGAATTTTTTGAAGCATCCAGAACCAACTCCCCTTTGCGTAACATATCTGTCCAGAAGCGGTCGGGGTCATTGGCTTCATCATATTTTGGAAAATATTCCGAAGTCCAGTTTTCCTTGATATAATCCCGCCATCCGGTTTCATTTTTTGTCCATGCCAAAAGCGATTCCTGCGCCTGGCGGGAATCAAAAAGTTTATGCAGTGTCGGCTGCAAAACGGAGAAAATTCCCTCTTTATATTCTGCATCATCCCAGCATTCTAAGTATCCGGGGGAGGGAAGGGCATACTGGCACAATTCGGATGTTTCATCGGGAAGCGAACCAATGGCTATGGAAAGCGGTGCATTTTGAATGGCCGCCTTAATTTTTTCTGCCTCGGGATGATTATAGACCGGATTGACATCCCAGATAATCACAGCGCCCGGGTTTGTCAGCAGGGTCTCTTTCCACTGCTCATTTCCTCTGAAGTGATTGTACGTGCGTTCAAATTTTATGGTGCTTCCGATATTTCCCAACATCTGGTTGATGCCGTTCACAATGACCTGATAGTCCGGGTTGTTGTCTCCACACACAACCACTGACCTACCTTCATTTTCCAGCAGGCCGGCCATTATATCATCCAGTTTGCCAGCTACTTCCGGCGATAAATCCGGGGCATCTGTTGCGGCAAACCCTTTTTTGGCTGCCAATACATTATATATATGTGCAAGGATTTTCCCGTAATCCGCTCTTTCTGCCCGGATTCTGACATCGGCATTGCTGCCCGTCAGGGACATGCCTGCCTCTATCTGCCAGTGTTTGCTCAGATTCTTATTTCCGTTGTGCAATTCCCGGCGCCTGGCATAGTGTGCCGAAAACTCCACGGGCGACAGCCAGGTTCCCAAAAAATCGCAACCTATTGAAACAATGCAATCCGCTTTTTCAAAATCATATTCCGGAAGGGCATCCATTCCGAAAGTGCGCCTGTTGGCTTCGCGGTATCCATCCATTGGAATGGCGTCGTATTGCTGCCATTCGGCGTTGTATTTTTCTGTAAATTCCGCAATCAGCTTTTTGGTGGAAGGACTGATGATGGTCGGTGTTATCAGCAGGATGGGTTGTCCGTTGCCGGCCATTTCTTCAAGTTGTGCAATGATTTCACTGTCTGCGGTTTCCCAATCAATTTTTTCACCGTTTTTTTGCGGATTTTTATAGCGGTTGACATTATATACATCCAGAACCGATGCCTGCACGCGGCCACTGGCGCCGCGCGGGGTAATCACCGAACCGGGATTAGGTTCCAGTTTGATTGGCCGGTTGTCGCGAACTTTTACCAGGACACTGTTGAATTCATTTTGATTGAAATAGGAAGATGCGTAATAAACTGATTTTCCGGGTGTGATCTCCTCAGGTTTGATAAAATAGGGAATCGCCTTTTCCACCGGTCTTTTGCAGGAGGCAATCAACGCAGCGGATGCCGTGCCAAGTCCGAGTATTTTAAGAAAATTCCTGCGGGAAGAAGGGCTGACAACCTCCTCTTTGCCGCGTGGTGAGCCGGAATTGCTGAACAGGTCAAATTCCGGAAGTATTTGCCAATATGTATTTTCTTCTTTATTCATCAGGAAAACTTTTGATCGTGATTTAAATATTTTAATAATGACATTTCTGACAATCGTTTGCACCGATATCGGCTGCAACAATAGAGTCTTTCATCCCTTTTTTCAGCTCTTCGTGAAGGGCTTCAAAAGTTTTATAATAGTCGTTGTCAAGGAAATCCACTTTGGTTTCACGGTGGCATTCCAGGCACCATCCCATGGAGAGGTCGCTGTGCTGTTTCACAATATCCATCTCCTCAACCAGTCCGTGGCACTGGGCGCAATCCAGTTTTCCGGCGCCCACATGCTGCGCATGTGAAAAGAAAACATGATCGGGAAGCTCGTGAACGCGAATCCACTCTATGGAGCGTCCCTCTTCGTGAGCCTGAATCAGTTTGTCAATTTCAAATTTCCCGGAATGGGTTCCTTCCCGGACAATAATATGACAGTTCATACAAAGCTCGGTGGAGGGAAAATTTGCAGTTTTTGACACGGGGGCAGTGTGGTGGCAGTACATACAGTCAATCTGATTATCCAAAGCGTGCACTTTATGTGAAAATTTCACCGGCTGGTCGGGCTGATAATCCTGACTCCTGCCAAGTTTAAC
The DNA here is from genome assembly GCA_964624645.1 of uncultured Mariniphaga sp. Lineage (GTDB taxonomy): Bacteria > Bacteroidota > Bacteroidia > Bacteroidales > Prolixibacteraceae > Mariniphaga. The sequence goes on along the minus strand of CAZVAD010000072.1, from coordinate 5,305 downwards.
CGCTTCATTGTAAATCATGACAAGCTGATAGCTGAAAGCGCCTAAAAAAATAAGCGCCGGAATAAATTTATATTTTACTTTCTTAAAGATAATCAGGTCCAGAAGCGCCCAGGTGATCAGAAGTCCGAGAAACAGAAACAATATCAGCCGGTTGACCGAAGGTTTTGCAGCAGGCAGCCCGTTGGCAGCCATGTGGTCGAGATACACTTTTATCAGCTGGATATCTTCGTCGTCAATCTTAATGTTCACATGGGAGGCTTCCATCAGTTTCCCCGAAGGTTCCAGGATTACCCTGCGCAAAGATTCTGCATCTTTCCCTGCATATTTCAACGCAATATCCATTGCTGAAGGATTCCAGTTCAGCGTATCAGTTGGTGCAATATTGTGGCATGAGACACATGCATCATGGGTTCTTCCGACCGGAAGCAATCCCATAAAAAACCGTTTCCCCTGATTGACTTCTTCTCTTGAAAAGCCAACAGGCAAAACCGACTGCTCTTCAGAAAAGGAATAAACAGGAAGAAATAACAGGCAAACAAAATAAATCAACAATATTCTTCGCCGGGAGGCGGGTTTTCTGCTCTTGCGATTGGAATGCTCTCTCATTCTGTTCAGATTAGTGTGAAAACAATTTTGTTTTTTCAATAAAAGCTAACAAAAATTTACTCTAAAGGTTTCTGAAAAAAAATTAAAAATAATCAAATTCTTCAGGTGCTGTCTAAATTATCTAAAAACTTTTTATTATGGTTTGATTACAAAGATTTATGAATGTGCCTCTTCCGTGTCCTCTTCCAGACTGTCGGTCAGTTTTCTGACAATTTTCATATTGTCGAAAAATTCCCTTGCAATCACGCGGACTATGGTGTATGCAGGAATTGCAAGGAACATTCCCAGTACGCCTGCAATACTTCCTGCAGCAATGACCACAATGAAAATTTCAAGTGGGTGCGCTTTCACGCTGCTTGAATAGATGAGCGGCTGAAAAAGAATATTGTCAATCACCTGAACGGTCAGGAATACTATAGCCATCAGTCCGAGCAGCGGGAGCGTGTGCTGCATGAAATCTGCATGGATGTTTAGCGCAGCTCCGATCAGCAATCCTAAAACAGCTCCCATCCACGGGCCAAGATACGGGATGACATTGAACAACCCGCAAAAAAAACCGATGATTGCAGCGTGGTTGAAACTCAGCCCCACGATAAAGAGACCGACAGTAACCAGCAGCATAACCATCAGGATTTCAAGGACAATTCCAATCAGATATCTTCTGAGCAGATATGAAGTTGAACTGAGAATTCTTGAAACCCGCTCTTCCATTCCGGTGGGCACAATCAGCATCACCCCTTCGCGAAACATACTTTTTTCTTTCAGAAAAAAATAGGTAATAAACGTGATGGAGAAAATGGCGATGAATAACTCGCCGATGGTTCCGGCAATAAATACGAAAATATCGGAAATCCGTGAGAAATTGATTTTTGAAGAAATCTGATTCACGACAATGTCCGTAAAAGCCTGGTTTTCCGAAATCATGGATTCATTCCCGGACAATCTGAGCACTTTCATCAAAGGCTCCTCAAAAGAGTTGAAAACAGCAACAAAATCAATTTCCGAAAAGGTTTCAAATTCCTTGAACAGCACCGGTATCATAAAACGGAAAAACGAGAAAAAAATAAGCCAGATCACGATGAGCGTGATTAAGGCGGCAACCCCTTTTGGAATCCTGAACTTTTTATACCTTAATTTTGTCAGCCATTTGACGAGCGGCCTGCCTAAAAAGGAGAGAATCAACGAAATCAGGACATAGGTAACGATAGCGCTGAAATACCAGATCAGGAAAATCAGAAAGATTCCTCCCACTATCAGAAGAATGTTTTGCGTTCTGCCTTTAAGCTGTATCATCCTGTTCGTTTTAAGCAAATTTAAATGAAAATGTTAACAATCCGGCACAAAGCAGCCGAAAACATTCCGTTATTTTTTTGCCGCAATTTTCTGCGCTGCAAATTGTAAGTACCATTGTATGATATAGCTGTTATAATTATTGGGTTTAAACGGATTTTTGAAGGTAAATGTTTTGCCGGAAGCTCTGAGCATTTCTGTGATTTCCTTGTAAAAAATCGGATCGTGCATGGGATAGCGCCGTTTTTTCAGAAAATGGGGCGCATTTTTCAGAATGATATTTTTTAGCGGATAGTGTTTTCGTCCGTCCGTTTGTGGAGGTTTCAAGTCAAAATCGACGTTGTGCCTTTCGAAGAAAAAAGACTCCAGTGTCTGATTGTACAGAGGCGAGCCAAGTTTCTGCGCCAGCGGAACATTTCTGAAGAACGTCAAAAGTTCCAGATCAAACAGCGGCATGAGCACTTCCATCCCGAAAAAAGAGAAAGCGAGCGTTGAGTTTCCGATAAACTTACATTGCCGTTCCTGATAATCCCAGACATCATATTGCATCCAGGTCGGGCGGGCTGGTGAAGAGAAAAAAGTTTCCTGCATATAATTTTCGAGTTGCTTTTTCTCCCTTAAATTTAAAGGATAAGAGGTTCCGAATGCAGAAATGATTTTTGAAACAGCATAGTTTTCATTTTTTGCCAAAAGGCGGCTGTCGAGATGGGAACCTCTCAGCAGGTCGCCCGGGTGTCCGGGCAAGACAACCGTATGGTTGTCAATTATTTTTCCCTCCTTTAGTGTTTTAATGGCAAAATAATCCTGCAAAAAGGGCATGGAGGAGAAGTGGGCTGAATAGTCGATATACGGTGTAAACTCCTTTGCTGAGGGGTAATCCTTCGGAACTTCTTTGGAATAATCAACGAAAATATGTTTGTAACCCAGCTTTTCGGCAACCTTTTCAGCTGTTTTCACTTCGCTGTTCCGGTCCCGTCCCCAGGTGGCACAAATCACATTCCGGTGGCCGGACTCTTTCAGCAGACACCCCAAAACTCTTGAGTCATAACCGCCTGTCAGGGGAAGCAGCACTTGTTTATCTTTCAGGTAGCCGGAATATTTTTGAAAAACCTTGGTTAAAAGCGCGTAAAGCGCTTCATTTTTTATTTCTGTCTCCCCCGGTTTTTGGGGATACGGAAACAGGTTGAAGGACTCTTTTCTGCCCATCCTGAAACGGACAAGCTCTCCCGGCAAAATCTGATAAATATCCTCAATCAGTGTGAAGTTATCGGGAGCCACACCAAAAAGCAGGAAATAATTTTTTACCAGATCGCTGCTTTGCAGCTGCGATTTTTCATTCAGCAATTTTTGTGGATTATCGCTGATAAATACAGTGTTTTCCGCTTTCCGGTAAAACAGCGGGTAGCTCCAGGTGTGGCTGCAAACCGCCCATTTTTCAGCATTTGCTAAAATAACAACGGCAAATTGCCCGTTCAGCCGGCCTGCCAGATTTTTAAAATCTTCAAAGGTTTTTGCCTGTTGTGAAACCAAGTTCAAAAAAGCCTTCCCGGAAACATAATCCGCATCCAACCAGGTAAATCCTGTGACAAAAATTTTTCCGTCAGTTGTCCAGTTGTACTGTTCAAACATATTTTTCAGGGAATCAGCCATAATTTCATCAAAATTAACGGGAGAACTGTCCATGCTAACGTTTTAAAAATAAAAATCAGTGCGTCGGTAAGTTTTACCCCGGCAAGTTTCAGGGAATAGGCGCCGAGCGCTGCAAAAAAGAGAAATCCGGTCAGGCTGTACAGCCCGATGGCTATGGTGATGTCTTTAAAAACAAAGCCGCCAATGGCAAGGCTTAAAATCCGGGCTGCCAGCAGGACAATGTTATAAGTCATTGAAAACTTCTGTTTTTCAAAAACAATCAGCACGGATGAAAGCGGGGAACTCAGCAGAACCATAAAAAGCCAGGGCGCAAGAATTTGAGCCAGAAATCCAGAAAACTCCCATTCGGCTCCAAAAATGATACGAAAAATCTGGGCGCCCCACAATCCCAAAATGGCAAACGGAATGATTCCTGTCCAGAATTGTTTTTTGAAAAGCGAAAAGGTCAGCTTCCCCAACTCCTGCAAATTGTTTTTCAGCGACTGCGCTTTCTGAATGTAAACCCTTGAAATGGAGATGCTCATCAGCTGAATAGGCACGCTGATGTAGCGGTGCGAAAAGGAGTAAAGCCCCAGCATGGTCTCTCCGAAAAAGGGCTTCACCATGAAAACCGGAAGCTGGCTGCTGATGAAGTTGAACATTTCAGATGCCACGGAATATTTTGGAAAATCAATGTAACGCACGGCAAATCCTTTTTCTTCGACAGTGAGTTTCTGAAACCGGAAGCCGGAAGTTTCAGGCAATATCCGGGCATATGCGAAAAAAACAATCAACTGGGCGGCAACGGCTCCTAAAAACAAACCGAAAATCGGAAAGATGAAGAAAGCGCACTGAAGGATCCCGGTGGTGACAGCCCGCCATATCTCAAACGCTGAAAGCGTTTTAAACCGCTTGACTCCGATGAGAATATTCCGAAGCAACTGGACTGCACCCAAAGAAAATGAGTAGAACGGAATCATCAGCACCATGAGCATTTGCTCGATGGTGTGTGTCTGAAATAGAAAAATATACAGGCCGGAGAAAAGGAGCGCGGCAAGGTTGACTGCAATATTGATTTTTTGTGAAAGCCTGAATAGGTGCATCCGCTCTTCGGCAGTTCCGGCAAGGATGATGGCGTTTTCATATTTGCCGGTTGCCAGAATCGAGATGACCGAAGCAATTGTGAGGTAGAGCACAAAAAGGCCGAAATTTTCGGGGGAATAGATACGAACGATAACCAGAGCAAAAAGCGCAGGGAATAGCCGGGCAAAGAACATCCCGGAAAACAGGCCGGCAATGTCCCGGTAAAAATCGTTTTTCAGCAGGTCTTTTATTGAATGGCGAAAATCAGGCATGCTTAAATTCGTAAAATTGAGGTAAAAATAAGAAAATGAAAATACAAAGCTTAATCCGCCTTGTGCACTTTGTGTAAAACATAGTGTACTTCGTGGTTAGACTTTTTTTTACCACAGAAAATACAGAGAACCACGGAGTGTTTTTTCTCTGTGTACCTCTGTGGTGAGCTTTCTTTTTTTACCACAGAGAACACAGAGAACCACGGAGTGTTTTTTCTCTGTGCAACTCCGTGTACCTCTGTGGTGAGTTTTCTTTTTTTACCACAGAGAACATAGAGAACCACGGAGTATTTTTTCTCTGTGTAACTCCGTGTGCCTCTGTGATGAGCTTTCTTTTTTACCACAGAGAACACAGAGAACCACGGAGTGTTTTTTCTCTGTGCAACTCCGTGTACCTCTGTGGTGAGTTTTCTTTTTTTACCACA
>CAZVAD010000071.1:0-13929 GCA_964624645.1 uncultured Mariniphaga sp. | reverse complement strand
TGAACCCCCAATCCATAGGAAATTCCCTGCACCTGCTGATCAATTTGCATTGCCAGCTCGCGGGTCGGCACAAGAATCAGCGTTGTCGTCTCATCTTCAGGGTGGTCAAGAATCAAATCGAGGATAGGAATCACAAATGCTGCCGTTTTTCCTGTGCCGGTCTGGGCGCAGGCAATCAGGTCATGTCCGTCAAGAATTACGGGAATCGCCTGCTCCTGAATGGGGGTTGTATTTTCAAAACCCATAAAGGAAATGGCGTTGAGAATATCATCATGTATGTCTAATTCAGTAAATTTCATCTAATCAATGGAGTTATTTAAAAATAAGAAAATCAATTCATGCCGGTTACAAAGTAAATTAATTTTATTGATTCTTTTCCATGGCAATATGTGAAGGATTTCCACAATTCAGGCATGTTCCCTCAAAATTCCGCTGAACGATGCGGGTAGAATAGCGGGTGCGGGCAATCAGCAAAGCATTACATTTTGGACACCGGGTGGAAGAGAGTTCTTCATCGGACATATTTCCCGGATAGACATAATCAAGATGCCGGCTGGCAATGGCATATAGCCTTCTCAGTTTCTCAGGAGAAGTGGGAGGCAAAGTCAATTGATACTGTGGAAAATACCGCGAAAGATGCAGGAGAATATGTCGTCCGAGTTCTGCTGCAATCCACTTCACCATCTCTTCAAACTGTGCTTCATCGTCGTTCAGTCCGCCAATAACCAGATTGGTTATTTCAAGATGCTTCCCGCTCTGTGCGATAATTTTCAGGGTATCCAGAACAGGCTGCAGCTTTCCTTTGGTCTCTTTTCTGTAAAAATTGTTGTCAAACGCTTTTAAATCAATATTAAAAGCATCTATAAAAGGGATAATTTCCAAAAGGGGTTCGGGATTAACATATCCGTTGGAAACGGCAACATTTTTCAACCCGTAGCTTTTTGCCATTGCGGCTATTTCCAACATAAATTCATAAAAAATGAAAGGCTCGTTATAGGTGTATGCAATCCCAATATTATTATCGACACTGAACGCCTTACTGACAATTTCTTTTGGCAATGTTTCATAAAAACCGGAAAAATCAGCTGCAGAGCGCTGCGAAATGTGATAATTCTGACAAAAGCTGCAATGCAGGTTGCAGCCCACTTCGCCAATGGAGAATATATATTTCCCGGGGTGAAAATGGTAGAGCGGCTTTTTCTCCACGGGATCAATGCCCGATGCGGCAACTTTATTGTAAACATCGGTAATCAATATGCCGCCCACATTTCTCCGCACTTTACAGATTCCGGTTTGCCCGGGCTTAAGCAGGCAAAACCACGGACAAAGCAAACACTTTATGCGTTGATTTCCCTTTTTCTCATAAAAAAGCGCTTCTTTCATTTTTTGGTGCATTTCATGCAAAAATTTCAGTCCTGCCCTAAAGTTAGCCACAATTATTACCGGCACAAACAAACTGGTGCAGAAAAAGCTTTCTCAGCGGGAAAAGTATGCGACGTGCACTTTCATCAAACGGAATTGTGCACCTTTTAGTCAGTTCACGGTAATCAAAAAATTGTCAAAAAAAACGACAACTACTCGCCTTTCAGACCCACAGTTTGCGGGAAAAGTAGTTTTACAACTATGAAATCCCGCATCTTTAATAAATCAATAGTAACAGACTTGTTACTAACAAAACTGTTACTAACAATTTTGTTACTAATAATATTATTCGTTATTTTGTTATTAAAAAAGTACATTCATTTCAAAAATAAAAATATGAAAGTGCCATTTGTCTTCGGGAAACTTGCCGTTGAAAATAATTTCACCAACAGGGATAAAGAGATTGAACGATTGACCGGCAATTTTCTAATGCTGGTAAATACCATATTGATATCGCCACGGCGCTGGGGAAAATCTTCGTTAGTGGAAAAAGCTTCAGGAGAAGCCCGAAAATCAGACAAAAATCTCAGGTTTTGTTTTATTGATGCTTTCAATGTGCAAAATGAAGAGCAGTTTTATCGGCTTTTAGCGACCGAAATATTGAAAATTTCAGCTTCAAAACTTGAAACACTGCTTGAAAATGCAAAAATCTTTATGGGAAAATTTCTTCCTAAATTAACTTTTGGCACTGACAATCAAAACGAACTGACACTCACTCTTGACTGGAAAGAAGTGCAAAAACAACCCGATGATATTTTGAATATGGCAGAAAAAATTGCTGCTGCAAAAGGATGGAAAATTATTGTTTGCATTGATGAATTTCAAAATATTTCAACCTTTGATAATCCGCTGGCATTTCAAAAAAAGCTCCGTGCCAACTGGCAGAAGCATCAGCACACCGCTTACTGCCTCTATGGCAGCAAACGTCACATGCTCATGGATGTTTTTACGGATACATCCATGCCTTTCTATAAATTTGGAGATCTGATGTTTCTGGAAAAAATTCAAAAGGAAGACTGGGTGAAATTTATCACAAAGCAGTTCAGAGAAACAAAAAAATCAATTTCAAAGGAACATGCGGCGCTGATAGCAGATCTGGCTGAAAATCATCCATACTATGTGCAACAATTGGCGCAACAATGCTGGTTACGGACGATTGACAAATGCAGCGAAAAAATAATAACAGATGCGCATGACGGAATTGTGGATCAACTGAGCTTGCTTTTCCAAACAAAAACTGAGGAAATCACCAATTTTCAAATCAATTTTTTACATGCAGTGCTCAGCGATGTATCCCAGTTCAGTGCAAGGGAAACACTGGAAAAGTTCAACATAGGAAGTTCTGCAAACATTGCCCGGATAAAAAAATCTCTGGAAAACAAAGAAATCATTGACATCCGCGGCAATGATATTTCAATCCTTGATCCGATGTATAAAAGCTGGTTGAAAACCCGCTATTTTAAAATGAAATAACATGGCAACAATCAAATCATGGATAGATGCGGCCCGTCCGCGAACGCTTCCCCTGGCGCTCTCCGGCATATTCATGGGCTGCGGGCTTTCCTGGTTCTATGGGGAGATAAAGCTTGCTGTGAGCATATTAGCTATTATTACTGCCACCCTGATTCAGATTTTCTCAAACTTTGCCAATGACTACGGCGACGGGCACAGGGGAACCGACAACCACCACCGGCTGGGACCAGCGCGAACCATCCAGAGCGGGAAAATCAGTAAAAAAGAGATGGAGAACGGCATGTTGATAGTCGGGGGACTGAGCCTGCTCACGGGGATTCTTCTGGTCTATCTCGGAACGTGGCACACTTCAAAAGCTGCATTCTTTATTTTTCTGAGTTTAGGAGTCCTTTCCATCGTTGCAGCCTATTTTTATACTGCCGGGAAAAAATCCTACGGATATATCGGATTGGGCGATCTGTTTGTGTTTCTGTTTTTCGGGCTGCTCCCCGTTGCCGGCGTATTTTACCTAAACACCGGAGCGCTGCCGGCAGAAATTTTTCTACCGGCCATCACTATCGGATTTTTCAGTACGGGAGTACTTAACCTGAACAACATGCGAGACATTGCCAATGATAAAAAATCAAAAAAAATCACTGTCCCGGTGCTGATTGGCGCACGAAAAAGCCGCTTCTACCACTTCGCCCTGATTTTGGGGGGCTGGATTCTGGCAATAATCTTCTCTGCCAAACATTTTCATTCCCTCTGGCAGTGGTTTTACCTGATTCTTCTCCCGGGATTTGTTTTTGATTTGATACAGATTTTCCGGATTCAAAACGAAAGGGAATTGGATCCGTTTCTGAAAAAACTCTCCGTCTCCACGCTGATTTTCACCTTACTGTTCTGTTTTTCACTTCTCATTTATGCTGCATGAAAGCTTTTTTCCAAAAATATACGCTCCACTTTAAACGCCCTGCAAAAACATCGCGGGGCATTTATGAAAAACGCGATGTGTGGTATCTGTTTCTGGAAAAGGAGGGTCAAACCGGAGTGGGCGAATGTGCGCCCCTTCCCGGACTGAGCAGCGAAATACCCGCTCAGGCAGAACAATTTTTAAAAAAAGTCTGCGAAAATCCTGAGAAATTTATCCACCAACCGGAATTGACACAGGAAGTTTCATCGGTGCGGTTTGCATTGGAGACGGCCTGGCAGGATTTGCAAAACGGCGGAAAACAGCTGTTGTTTCCATCGCTTTTCACGGAAGGGAAAAGGGGAATTCCCGTAAACGGACTGGTGTGGATGGGTGAACGCGATTTTATGCTCCGGCAGATTGAAGAAAAAATTGCAGCAGGATTCCGCTGTATCAAACTGAAAATCGGCGGGATTAATTTTGAAGAAGAACTGAAAATCCTGAAATCCATTCGCGAAAAATACAGTCCGGAACAGATCATTCTCCGTTTGGATGCCAACGGCGCTTTCGCTCCGGACGAAGCGCTGCAGAAACTCAACCGGTTGGCGCCTTTTCAGATTCATTCCGTGGAACAACCCATTGCGGCAAAACAGTGGCAGGAAATGGCAGAAATCTGCAAGCAGTCCCCTATTCCTGTGGCATTGGATGAAGAACTGATCGGAATTCGCAACACTGCTGAAAAGGAACAGTTGGTTGAAACCATCCGGCCTCAATACCTTATCCTGAAACCCGGGCTGCATGGCGGTTTCCATGGCTGCAACCAGTGGATTGATGTTGCGGAAAAATATTCGGCTGACTGGTGGATTACCTCATATCTGGAGTCGAATGTCGGGCTGAATGCCATTGCACAATGGACTTTCCACAAAAAAGCAAAAGGCCATCAGGGATTGGGCACAGGCGGACTGTTCATCAACAATATTCCGTCGCCCCTGGAACTGAAAGGTGAAGCGTTGCAAATGAATCCGGGAAAAGAATTTTGTTTTCCCGAAAACTTTTTCAAGCCATGAATCTTTTCCCGAAACATATTCTTTTGAACGGCAAAAAGAGAGAAACAGCCGGTTTAATCCATGATTTCCGGGAAAAGGAATCCAAAATAAAATTGGCGGATTTTCTGAAAGAGTGGTACAACAACAGAGATTTCATTGAAGTGCAGACCTCGGGAAGCACGGGGCCGCCCAAAAATATCCGCTTAAAAAAAAGTTTTGTGGCCGACAGCGCACTGCGCACGCTGAGTTTTTTCAATCTGGAAAAACAGGACAGGATTTTACATTGCCTGCCGCTGGATTTTATTGCCGGCAAACTGATGATTGTCCGCGCGCTTATCGGGAATCTGGATCTATTCATCACGGAGCCCGAAACGGACTTCTCATTTTTGAAAAAGGAAAAATTCAGCTTTGCAGCAATGGTTCCTTTGCAGCTGCGTAAAATAATGGATAATAAGCCTTTCCCGGAAGCCTGGACGCAAAACATCGGGCAAATCCTGATTGGCGGCTCTGCCATTCCGCCCAACCTTGAAAAGCAACTGAAACAAATTTCAACCCCTTGTTTTTCGGGCTATGCCATGACCGAAACTGCAACGCACATTGCTTTGCGGAGGCTGAACGGTGAAATGGCAAGTGAATTTTACGCCTGTCTGGATAAAATCCGGGTGGCTGTTTCTGAAAACGGCTGCCTGCAGATTTTCATGCCGGGACTACCGAAGCAGCCGCTGCAAACAACCGATCTGGCAGAACTGAAAGATGAAAGGCATTTCAGAATCACAGGACGCATGGATTATATAATCATCTCCGGTGGAATAAAATATTCTCCCGAACAGATTGAAAAAAAACTGGCGCCGTTTATCAGTCAGCGCTTTCTGATCTCCTCCAAGCCGCACGAAACACTCGTTCAGCAAATCGTTCTGGTGATTGAAGGAAACGAAAACCGGGAACTGAAAAAAAATCTGACAGAAATCTGCCAACGGGAGTTAGGCAAATTCGAGCAACCCAGAGAGATTATTTTTGTTCCGGAAATCCCGATGACGATAGGCGGGAAGATGGATAGGAAACTCACAATAATCTAAAAAACCACGGCAATATTTCCAACAAATTCAACTGAAATAGTCAAACGAAACCGGCAAGTTTTTTATAAAGCCTGCCGGGTTTGTATCGAATTGAAAAACATTGCCGTTTGAAAAAAATTGAAAAACCTGTAAAAACCGTGATTTCTTTACAGTTCCAGATTCGTCATCTCCTCCGTCACTTCAAAATCGTATTCCGGATATTCATAGAGCTGCACAAGCGGCTCGGTTTCACCGATGGAGTAACCGAAAACGCTTTCATATTCGCTGCGGTCTTCGCCCATTTCTTCCAGTTGCTGCAGATATTCATTGATGGATTTCGATTCCACAATAACCACTTTCCCCATCTGGTCGATTATGGGGCTGTGGCTCCGGGTGCGGTCGTGGTCAAATTCAAGAATCCGCCGGCCATATCTTGTAATGCCGATAGTTCTGAAGGTCAAACTTTTCCCTACCCCCGGAAGGTTCATAATATTGCGGTCGGTGGAGAGAAAAGGCAGGTCGTTCCGCTCGCGGATCGCCTGCACATTTTCAACAAGGTCTTCGGCATGGTGAATCAGATTCTGCACCTCTTCCATCTCTTCCTCCGGAACTCTTCCCAGATATTTTTCCTCAAGCTCCTCCTGAACCGTTCGTGCATTGGGTGTGAAGTTGGCGCTGTTTTCCCGGTAACCCTTCACTGAAAATGTGTAGTAGGTGAGAATTCCAATGTCGTTCAGCGCTTTTCGGAGTTTTGCCGTATGCCCGCGGCGCGAGGCTGGTGTTGTGAACACCAGCTGATTGGCAATTACCCAGCCGGCGCTTTGCAACAAAAGCACTCCCTTTTTGGCTTCGGGGGTAATCTCCATGGGCGACTCAAAATGGGTCTGGATGACAAACTGCTGAATCCCGATTGCGAAAGCTTTCGCTTTAAATTCAGCCAAAATCGCTATGAGCTCAGGGGTGATGCGCATGGGCAGATAGACCGGCAGGCGGGTGCCGATACGCACTCTGACAATCTCGGCATACTTCTCATCATCAGGCCGATTCATATTCTCTTCCTGTTTCTGAACGGCCATATTGTAAATCTCATCCAAAATTTTTTTCAGGTTTTTATCCGACGTCATCAGCGCATCGCCGCCGGTGAGCAGAATATCGCGCAACTGGGCATCGTCTTTAAAATAGGCAAGCTGTTTGGGCAAACGTTCGCTCCAGGATTCTGTGGGTTTCAGTTTCTCCAGATTGAAATTGTAGCGCCCGCTCTGAAAATCATACATCCGCTGGCAACTTGAGCAGAGTCCGCCACAAGCACGCCCCACCGTATCGGGAATAAAAATTGCCACTTCGGGATAGCGGCGGTGGATATTGTGCGAAGGCAGAATCCAGCCTGCCGCATTGGGTATTCCCGGCTGAACCTTGTCCTCTTTTTCCCATGCCTGGATTTCACCAAACTCCTCCACAAGCTGCCTGCTGTACACAACATAACAGCGAATGGCCAAATCTCCGGAGAGCGCAAAACCGGGCGTGTGCACGTTCAGCAAAGAGAGATAATAGGGGTTCACAAAAAACGGAATGCCTTTTTCTTTGGCATCATTCAGAATTTCCATGGTTTCAGGGTCCAGCGAATAATCGAGCAGCTCATTCAGCATTTCCGGTGAGCGCACGGCAAACCGCAAGTGGAAACGGCTTTCGTTCCACCACTCCCCCATTTTTTCCTCCTTTTCTGCCTGCGATAAGCCCGGTTCGAAAGAATAAACATTACTTTTTATCTCCCCGCTGTCAAGCTTTTCAATCAGAATCCGGATAATCCGGTTCCGGTTTTCCCGGCGGAGTTCCACAACTTTTGGTTCCAGCCCGGATGAATAGCGCTCCATCCACTCCTCAATCTGCTCGCGGTGGGGCATTTCATTATATAGTTTCCCGTTCAGTTGCCGGAAAAGATAGAGCATATCCATGAAAAAGTCGGGTTTGGCGCCGCCGATTCCTTTATTGGCAGCAAGCCACAGCATTTTGATTGGATCAGTTACCGCCGCTTCGCCATGAATGTTTTGATCAGGATAAGTTTTTCCGGAATATTTTACATAATCCAACAGCCGGATAACGGCAAAATCTTTTGAATCCAACTGCTGAAACAACTCGTGGTTATGGTCTTCCCTGAGGTAAAAGGCTTCTGCCGAAGGATTCTTTTGCAGTATGGGCAATATCCATCCTCTGATGGAATTGGCAGCATCTTTTACGGTTGGCGATTCCCGGAGAATTCGCTCCAAAATCGGATTTTCCTCTAAAATCGTATGCAAAATCCTGCGTGAATAAACATTAATGGCTACTTTATCGAGATACAAATTGGTCATAACTTTTCTTTTGAATAACAATTATTTTCTCTTAAAACTAAGAAAAAAAGTCCCAAAAGGGAATCAAATCAAAGGAATGATTTTATTTTTTAAAATTTTTTAACAGGAAAACCTGAGTTAAATCAATGGTTCATTGCAGAAAAAAGAGAATTGGATAATCTGAACCTGTAAAACAAATCGGCTATCTTTGTGCTGATTTTAAGTGATTTGAATTGATTATGACACATAAGGCCGGTTTCGTAAATATTATTGGAAATCCCAACGTAGGGAAGTCAACGGTGATGAATGCACTGGTTGGCGAAAAATTGTCCATTATTACAGAAAAAATGCAAACCACCCGTCACCGGATCAAAGGGATTGTGAATGGTGAAAATTTTCAGATCGTCTATTCCGACACGCCCGGAATTTTAAAACCGGGATATAAATTGCAGGAAAAGATGATGGGGTTTGTAAATTCTGCCCTGACGGATGCCGATGTCATTTTATTTGTAACGGACGTGGTTGAAACGCGGGGAAAGAATCCGGACTATATTGAGCGGATACGCAAATCAGACATTCCTGTGATTGTACTCATCAATAAAATTGATTTGTCTGATCAGGAGCAGGTAACCCGCTTGTTTGACTACTGGAGCGAAGTATTCCCCACAGCAACCGTTTTTCCCGTTTCCGCGCTGGAGAAATTTAATATCGCCCCCGTTTTCGACCGCATCCTGGAACTGCTGCCCAAAAGTCCGCCCTATTTTGACAAAGACGCCTTCACCGACCGGAGCGAACGTTTTTTCATGGAGGAGATTATCCGTGAAAAGATTTTGCTGAATTATCAGAAAGAAGTTCCCTATTCGGTGGAAATTGAGGTGGAGGAGTTTAAAACCAAAGGAGGAGTCATTAGCATAAGAGCCGTGATTTACGTTTCCCGTGAGACCCAAAAAGGAATCATCATCGGGAAAGAGGGAAAAATGCTGAAACGGGTGGGAATTGAAGCACGAAAGGATGCCGAGGAGTTTTTCGGAAAAAAAATATTTCTGGAACTGTTTGTTAAAGTGGCCAAAGACTGGCGGGATAAAGAGAAACATTTGAGGAGCTTCGGGTATGAAGCTTACTGATTTTGCAAAAAAATGCTATTTTTATGCAAATAAAGTGAAATTGAATATGAGAGTTGAAACTAAAATATTGTTGGGTGATTGCAGAGAAATTTTGAAAGAGATACCCGACAACTCCGTTGACCTTATTTTTACTTCTCCGCCCTATGCCGACCAAAGGCAAAATACGTACGGCGGAATTAAACCTGATGAATATGTAAAATGGTTTAGCCCTGCTTCAAGTGAACTATACCGTGTTTTGAAAGAATCAGGAACATTCGTTCTTAACATAAAAGAGAAGGTTGTTGCCGGGGAAAGAAGTACCTATGTGATGGAACTTATTCTGGAAATGAAAAAGCAAGGCTGGTTATGGACCGAAGAATTCATCTGGCATAAGAAAAACAGTTATCCGGGTAAGTGGCCCAACCGTTTTAGAGATGCATGGGAAAGATTACTCCAATTCAACAAGTCAAAGAAATTTGCAATGTATCAGGAAGAAGTCATGGTTCCCATGGGAGATTGGGCAAAAAACCGACTTAAAAACCTGAGCGAAACAGATAAAATTCGGGATACATCCAAAGTGGGCAGTGGTTTCGGTAAAAATATCTCCAATTGGATTGATAGAGATATGGCTTACCCAACCAATGTTTTGCATCTGGCAACAGAATGTAACAATAAAAATCATAGTGCAGCTTTCCCCGAAGCTTTGCCGGAATGGTTTATCAAACTTTTCACAAGGCCGGGAGATACTGTTCTTGACCCTTTTACCGGATCGGGAACAACAAACTTTGTTGCCCAAAGAATGGACAGAAATTCAATTGGAATTGAGATTATGCCAGAGTATTATGATATGCTTATAAAACAAATCGAGCCAGTAAAATTGGTGCTATTTGAACCGGAAGAAAAATATGAATCCAATTAATTTAACAGCGGTTCAACAATACGTTGAAGAAAATATCGGTATTTTTCATCAAAAAAGAATTGAGAGCCTTAATAAATTAAAACTCAAATCTGTTTTAAAAAGGAAAAATCCATATTTGTTTAAGGCTAAATATATTCTCACGGCTGAGCAGATTGTAAAAGGGCTGACTGATGCACATATTTCATCCAGTGAAGAAGGAATTTTTGGAGATTGGCTTGAAGGATTGGCTATTTTCATTAATCAAAAAGTGTATGGTGGCTGGAAATCAGGAATCAAAGGTATTGATTTGGAATTTGATAAAAATCAGATTCGATACATTGTAGCCATAAAATCGGGTCCGAATTGGGGAAACAGCAGTCAAATAGCAAAAATGAAATCGGATTTCAACATTGCAAAAAAAACATTACGGACAAGCAATTCAAAGCTGATAGTATATCCCGTCAACGGATGCTGTTACGGAAAAGACAAGAATCCGGATAAAGGGGATTATTTTAAATATTGCGGGCAGGAGTTCTGGGAGTTTATTTCCGGGAATAAAAACTTATACAAAGAAATAATTGAACCATTATCTTACAAAGCAAAAGAGAAAAATGAGTCTTTTGTGGAGTCATACTCCAAAATGATTAACCTTTTCACAAAACAGTTTGCCAATGATTTTTGTACTGAAGACGGAGCAATAGACTGGTACAAACTGGTTGAATTTAACTCGGCAAAAATCTGATTTTTCAATTTTACCATTTTAAAGAAAATGAGCAGAATTTTAGCAATAGTCGGTCGCCCGAATGTGGGCAAATCCACGTTGTTCAATCGTCTGATTGAATCGCGTGAAGCCATTGTGGATGAGGTCTCGGGAGTTACCCGCGACCGCAACTATGGAAAATCCGAATGGAACGGGATGATTTTTTCAGTGATTGACACCGGCGGCTACGTGGTCAATTCGGACGATGTGTTTGAAGCTGAAATCAACAAGCAGGTGCATCTGGCCATTGACGAAGCCGATGTGATTCTGTTTGTGGTGGATGTGATGTCCGGGATAACCGATCTGGACGATGCGGTGGCGGGAATTCTCCGCCGCAGCGGAAAAAAAGTGGTGGTCGCTGTAAATAAAGTGGATAACACACAGCGCATTCCGGATGCACAGGTTTTTTACGGACTGGGCTTAGGGGATATTTTCTGCATTTCTTCAATGAGCGGAAGCGGCACCGGCGATCTGCTGGACCGCGTTGTTGAAAGCTTCGGGGAAGCAGGCGGCGCTGACGAAGAGCACGAACTGCCCTACCTTTCAGTGGTGGGCCGTCCGAATGTGGGAAAATCATCGCTGATAAACACCCTGCTGGAAGAAGAGCGCTACATTGTTACCGACATCGCCGGAACAACCCGCGATTCCATTCACACCCGCTATAAGAAATTCGGGCATGAGTTTGTGATTATTGATACTGCCGGTTTGCGAAAAAAAGGCAAAGTGCAGGATGATATTGAGTTTTACTCGGTACTTCGCTCCATCCGAACCATTGAAAATTCCGATGTCTGCCTTTTGCTGATTGATGCCACACGGGGAATGGAAGCGCAGGATGTGAATATTTTCAACCTTATTGTGAAAAACAAAAAAGGGGTGGTCATTCTGGTCAATAAATGGGATTTGATTGAAAAGGACACCCATTCTGTGCGTCAGGCAGAAGAACGGATCCGCGAGCGGATAGCCCCTTTTACCGATGTGCCCGTACTTTTTGTTTCGGCGCTGACCAGGCAGCGGGTACACAGAGCGCTCAACGTTGCCATGGAGGTGCATAAAAACCGCAAACAACGCATCAAAACCTCTGCGCTGAATCAGGTGCTCCTCGATGCGGTTGAAGCTTTCCCACCACCGGCAGTGAAGGGAAAACACATCAGAATAAAATACGCAACCCAACTGCCCTCGCCCACTCCGGCTTTTGCACTGTTCGCCAATCTGCCGCAATATATTAAGGAACCCTACAAACGTTATATTGAAAATAAAATCCGGGAAAATTTCAATTTCACAGGGGTGCCTATTCAGGTTTATTTCAGGCAGAAATAAAAAATATTTTTTGAAAACGGAATTTTGTAATTTTGCAACGATTCAATCCACCTTAAAATCAGCAATATGTTCATCGTACACGTTTTCGTTCATGTAGAAAAAGATTACATCGAAGATTTCAAACAGGCAACCGTTGAAAATGCCCGCCAGAGTTTAACAGAGCCCGGAATCACCCGTTTTGACATTGTTCAGCAGCAGGATGACCCGTCGAAATTTGTTTTGGTTGAGGTTTACCGCACCTACGAAGACCCTGCCCGCCACAAGGAAACCGAGCACTATCAGCGCTGGCGCGGGGAAGTGGCGCACATGATGGCCGAACCGCGGACTTCCATAAAATTTAATAACGTTTTTCCAATTGATGAAGGATGGGAATGAACTTTGAATTTGCCACTGCAACACAGATTATTTTCGGAAACGGAAAAATCCATCAGCTTCCTGAGCTGCTCCGTAATACCGGCAAAAAAGTACTTTTGGTCACCGGTAAAAACCGGGAACGCGCAGAATTACTTTTCCGAAAATTAATCTCTGATGGATTTGATGTTTTCTTTTTTTCAGTTGAAAAAGAACCTTCGGTGCAAATCATCTCCGAAGGAGTGGAACTGGCACGCGAAAAAGGCTGCCGGGCAGTTGTCGGCTTTGGAGGAGGAAGTGCAATCGACAGCGCAAAAGCCATTGCAGCAATGGTTCTGAATAAAGGCGAACTGACCGGTTTTCTTGAAGTAATCGGGAAAGGGAAAAAACTGACAGAAAAGCCGCTGCCTTTCGTGGCTGTTCCCACTACGGCGGGCACAGGCGCCGAGGTAACAAAAAATGCGGTGATTCACTCGCCGGAGCATCATGTGAAAGTGAGCCTGCGCAGCCCGTTTATGTTCCCTGATGCTGCTGTGATTGACCCCGGACTTACCGTTTCCATGCCGCCCGGAATAACGGCAACTACCGGTATGGATGCGCTGACTCACCTGCTGGAAACTTTTGTCTCCAACCAATCCAATCCTTTTATTGACAGGTTCAGCCGCGAAGGGATGCGGCGCATTGCCGGGTCGCTGAAAAAAGCTTACACTGACGGCAGCGATATGAATGCCCGGGAAAATATGGCTTATGCCGCCTTGCTGGGCGGTATGGCGCTGGCAAATGTAAGATTAGGAGCTGTGCATGGTTTTGCGGGTCCGATGGGAGGCATGTTCCCTGCGCCGCACGGTGCAGTTTGCGCAACACTGCTGCCGGCGGTCATGGAAGTGAACATCAGGGTCGCCGAAGAAAACAAGCTCCAAACAACTTTGGAAAAATACCATGAAGTTGCTGCCATTTTGACCGGAAATCCCAAAGCACACGCCAAAGACGGCATCCGGTGGGTGAAACAGATGACGGAAGATTTGAAAATCCCGTCCCTCCTGAGCTATGGCCTGTCGGCATGTGACTTTAACATCCTTGTTGAAAAAGCTAAAAATGCCAGCAGCATGAAAGGAAATCCGGTGAAGCTGAACGATAGCCAGCTGATGGAAATTTTAGAGAAGTCCGTTTAGTCAATTTCAGTAAACTTTCACTTCCCTGGGGTGTAGAGGTTCTTTTCAATCTGTAGCCGCACGGAATCTGTCCGGCTGACTTCTCCAAACCATCAGGCACACCAGTTCCCCGGAAA
>CAZVAD010000070.1:10144-13972 GCA_964624645.1 uncultured Mariniphaga sp. | reverse complement strand
CTAAGTCTGTGCAAAGGGTTTTTAAAAACGCTCGAACATTTTCAAAAATAAAAAACTTTGGATTTACTTCTTTTGTAATTTTTATGGACTCAACTACCAAAGAATTTCGTCCTAATTCGTTGTTTTTCTTGTGGTTTGCCACAGACATACCTTGACAAGGAGGTGTTGCAATGATTACATCAGGTCCTTTTATTTTCTCTTGTTTTTCCCACCTTCCGATTTCTTCAAATAAATGATTTTTAACGCTTTTTAAAGTGATGTCGCCATCAATATATCCTGAATCATACTTACATTTTTCATTATAGACCTGAATTTTTAGGCGTTTAGTCAATATCTCATTCGTTGCTATGCACTCAAAACCATTTTCTTTAAAACCAAAACAGCCTATACCAGCACTACTAAATAAACTTATATAAGTTAATGGCTTTTTCATAATTAAAATTTGATTTTGGTTTGTTGAACATTAGAACTTCTTAAATATTTTACTTTTTCTTCTGCAACCATTAAGGTTTCAGTGGAGCAATCATAAGTATAAATTTTCTTGGCAAATTGATCTGCAAAATATTCGACTTTTAATTTTTCTATATCAAGATCAAAAGTTTTAGCTAACATAGCTAATCTTTTTTCATCAAATTCTCGTTTTCCAGTTTCAATCCTACTTAAATTTGCAGAGTCAAGTTTAAGTTTAGCTGCGAGTTCAGTAAGAGTAAGCCCCTCGTTTTTCCTTAACTTTCTAATATACTCTCCAAATGTTGCTTTCATAACCTTGTATTTTAAAACTTGTCATTGACTGACAAATTTAATTAGAGAATTCGATTAAACTAATTATTTCTGAAAAAATTTTAAAATATGTATTGAAAAAATTTAGCTCTTTTGCTTTTAGCGTTGGTTTGTGTGGTAGAGAAAATAAATGTGCAGTTGGCAAAAATTGTTATCTCGTGCGTTGGCAAAAAAATAAAAATACATTTACTCTAAAACTTTCATTTACTCTGTTCTGTCTGGCTTGTCTACTACCTCATTATTGGCGAATAATTCACTAAAGGTCTTACCCTGACTGAAACCAGTTGAGGCAAGTCCTCAATATTATAGCCTAAATCCTGTAAAGTATTCAAAAGCCTTTGTATATTTTCTGAAGTTGAATTCACCCAAAAGTCAATATCGGCTGAATGGCGCTGATACCCATGAAAATTAACAGCGCCTCCGCCAACAAGAAGCATTTCAAGATTATTTCTTATAGCGCAGGCAATAAATTCCTTTATTGTATCGGGAAAATTTTCCAACATATCTATTCAAGTATAAAATTGTTTTTATAACTGTTCGGATGTGGTTTTCCCGCATAAAAAAACTGCATTTCCTGACACAACTCCAGAAAAAACATAAACCTTTCATGCGGTGTACGGCTTAGCGCCTCCTGCCTCCGACGCTCATTGGATTCCTCTTTGGTCTCAAAATGCAATATTTTCCCCGGGTTTTCAGTTTCCATTTTTTAACGAAATAATTTTTCGGATTATCCGGTTAAAAATAACCCAAATTATAGAATATAATTGCAAAAGCAGCAGAAAAAGAGATTCCGGAAGGGCAAAAGCGGTCCGGCAAGGTAATCGCATCTAAATTTTCTATTTTTACGAAAATTTCTGCATATGATTTTTGTAACAGGCGGCACAGGATTAATCGGATCGCATCTTTTATATGAACTGTTGTCATCGGGGAAAAAGGTGAGGGCGCTGAAACGCAAAACCAGCAACTTAGAGCAGGTTCACTGGGTTTTCTCTTATTATTCAGACAGTCCGCAGCAGCTTTTCAACCGCATTGAATGGGTTGACGGCGATATTTTGGATTACTTCGATATGGAAAAACATCTTTCCGGGGTGGATGAGGTTTATCATTGCGCAGCCATTATCTCTTTTCGGAAATCCCAAAAGAGCAAGATGATACGAAACAACACGGAGGGCACTGCCAACATTGTGAATGCAGCGCTGAAAAACGGCGTTAAAAAGTTTTGCCATGTCAGCTCTGTGGCGGCATTGGGCTCAACCCGTGATGGGAGCGCCATTGATGAGGAAACGCAGTGGATGCCTTCAAAAAAGAAAAGCGGCTATTCTCAGAGTAAATTTTTCTCTGAAATGGAAGTGTGGCGGGGCATTGAAGAGGGGCTGAATGCGGTGATTGTCAATCCGTCAATTGTACTTGGCCCGGGAGATAAACATTCGGGTAGCACACAGCTTTTTCAAACGGTTTATAACGGCTTGAAGTTTTACACCAATGGCGTTACGGGGTATGTTGACGTGGCGGACGTGGTCAAAGCGATGACCCTGCTCGTGGATGACGAAAATTTTAAAACCTGCAAAAATCAACGTTTCCTTCTCAATGCAGAAAACCTGAGCTACAAGGAAATTTTCTTTGCCATTGCCGATGCCATGGGCAAACCCCGCCCCCGGTATTTTGCGTCAAAGCTGCTATTGGAAATTGCCTGGCGTGCAGTAGCGCTTTATAGTCTTTTTTCAAAAAACACCCCGGAAATTTCACGGGAAACTGCAAAGTCCGCACGGGAAATAAAAAAATTCGACGGCAGTAAAATTATCCGGATTGCCGGATTCACCTACAAACCCATTGCGGATTCCATCCGGGAAGTTTCAATGCGCCTGCTAAAAGAATACGAAAAGTAAACCAGCCCCTACTTTTTAAGCATGAAATACCAGTAATGGCAATTTGCTGTGAAACACCATTTTGCGTGCTATGCTAGGGTTAAACAACCGGGAGATCATATTCCGCTTGCGCGTAGTCAGCGAAATAATGTCAATGTCATTTTCCTTAATGAATTTTTCCAGAGTTTCCAGAATGTCATCCCCGGGAATAAACCGGCAATTGAACTCCTTCCTTTCATATTTTTCAGAAAGGATTTTGCGCATTCCTTCCAAACGCGCCATATCCCAGTCGGTGCACTCCTTTTTGCCAACATGCACACAGAAGACCTTGACATCAAACGGTTTCAGCAGACCAATCAGTTTGTTGATGGTTGTAAAATCCTTTGTGTCGAAGTTGGTGGCATAAAGCACCCGCTTGTATTCGGGCAACTCTTTTCCGGGATATTCGTCGGGTATCACGAGCACCGGAACCTTTGCGTTGTAAATCACATCCGCCGTCACGCTGCCCATGGTCAACTCCGCTTCTCCCCCGGTGCCCATGACAATCACACGCGAATTGTTTTCTCTGGAGAAGGAAAGAATATCTTCATCGGCATATCCCGGCTTGATAATATACTCGCATTCAACGCTCTGCCATTTTTCTCTTCCGATTTCGTCAATGAGTTTCTGCAAGAATTCCGCAAAATTATTGTTGGCATTTTTCTCAGCATCCTCCGTGCGCGCCAGCAGGGCGGTATCGTAAACATAAACATCAGCATAGGGTGCCGAATGAATTGCCGGATTGATGTAGCAATGCATCAACACCAGTTTTACATGCAGATGGGATGCAATGCTGAAAGCCAGTTTGGATGTTTTCAGGGAAACAGGGGAAAAATCAACGGGAACCAGCACATGGTCTTCACTTTTTTCAACTTTCCTCAGCTTCTCATCTCTTTTTCCCAGAAAATCTTCCAAAACAGGAACAGATACCCTGAGGTCTTTCTCCGAAATTTTTACCTTCACCGAAGCGCTTTCATTTTCCGTCAGGCTGATATTTTCCAGTTCGCACTCCACTCCCTCGTCTTTCAGGCGTAGTTTCAACTCAATCGCTTTGGAGTACGGCAATACTACAATGGTAACTACTTTTTCTTCCATGACTAACAGGTTTTATGTGAACATTCTTCCTGTAAAGTTATTCGTTTTT
>CAZVAD010000070.1:0-10044 GCA_964624645.1 uncultured Mariniphaga sp. | reverse complement strand
TTCCATGACTAACAGGTTTTATGTGAACATTCTTCCTGTAAAGTTATTCGTTTTTTCAGCCAAAAAGTTACGAAATAGAGAGAAAAAGGGGGAAATTCATAATCCGGAATTTCTACATGTTACATATAGAAATTTCTCAGCAAATATTTCAGCGCTCATAATGCAGGTTATTTGCCGGATGCCCGGCAAATGGAAAATCAGGCGCTAAATCCCGAAAGCTTCCCGGATTTTGTCCACGTAATCCAGTTTTTCCCAGGTAAACAATTCATATTCCTTTTCCACAGGCTTTTTCTCATAGGGCGATTCAAACCTTTTGACAACCTTCACGGGCGTCCTTCCCATGTGCCCGTAGGCAGCGGTTTCAAAATAGATGGGTTCGCGGAGCTTCAGGCGTTCTTCAATTCCGGAAGGGCGCAGATTGAAAATCTGGTTGACTTTCCGGGCAATTTCACCATCGGTGAGGTTTACATTCTTTTTCCCGTTTGTATTGACATACACGCCCACTGGGTCTGCCACACCAATGGCATAGGCGATTTGTATAAGCGCTTCATCGGCAACCCCTGCGGCAACAAGATTTTTTGCAATATGCCGTGCGGCATAGCAAGCCGAACGGTCAACCTTTGACGGGTCTTTTCCTGAAAATGCCCCGCCTCCGTGCGCTCCGCGGCCACCATAGGTGTCCACAATGATTTTGCGCCCGGTGAGACCGGTGTCGCCGTGCGGGCCACCAATCACAAACCTGCCGGTGGGATTTACAAAATATTTTATTTCCTTATCGAAAAGTTTCTGTATCCGCTCCGGATATTTTGCCTTTACGCGCGGAATCAGAATATTGACGACATCTTCCCTGATTTTGGACTGCATGGCCTGGTCTTCATCAAATTCGTCATGCTGCGTTGAAACGACAATGGTATGAATTCTCAGCGGCTGGTCATCATCCGAATATTCAACAGTAACCTGTGATTTGGAATCGGGACGGAGGTAAGTCATCACTTTTCCTTCGCGGCGGATAGCCGCCAGCTCTTTCATAATTTCATGGGATAACTCCAACGGCAGGGGCATATAGTTGTCGGTTTCCCTGCAAGCGTAGCCAAACACCATTCCCTGGTCGCCGGCGCCCTGGTCTTCCCTGTTGGCGCGGTCCACTCCCATATTGATGTCTGCCGCCTGCTCATTGATGGCTACAAGCACCCCGCACGAATCGCCATCAAAACGGTACGCCGCCCGGGTGTATCCAATTTTATTGATTACACGACGCGCCACTTCCTGCACATCCACATAGGTTTTTGACTTTACTTCGCCCGAAATCACTACCTGACCGGTGGTTACCAGCGTTTCAACAGCCACTTTAGAATTGCTGTCAAAAGCCAGAAATTCATCCAGAAGGGCATCGGAAATCTGATCGGAAATTTTGTCGGGATGGCCTTCTGAAACCGACTCGCTTGTAAATAAATAACTCATAATTCAATTTTTAAACTGAAAATTCTTTCAGTAGTGTTAAAAAAAGCTGTGGGATATGCCGGATTGAAATGATTGAAAAAAGCGATTGCTTTAGCATTTTTTCAAGGTGGTTGCAATCAATCACAAATCTTTCCACGCAGCAGCGACAAATATACTATTCCTGAATAAAACAAAAAAGGAGTTGCAGGTTTTTTTGATATTTATGAAATCTTTAACACCAAAACGCAGCAGGAAAGGATGATCAAAAAGTCCGGTTCATCGATACAATTGGGCATCGAAATAAGATGAAGTAAAGAAATTGCACAGATAATTCAAACAAGCGCAGATAATTTTAGCATCTCACAATTTCCATGTTAATTTAGAGGGTAAAATCCATTACAGTAAATTATGAGGTCTCTTTTCAGTGTATTTGTTATTCTGTTCTCCGGTTTTTTGGTTTCGGGACAGGCTATTTCTCCGAAATTCGAATTCCGTGCAGTGTGGGTGGCAACCGTTGCCAACATTGACTGGCCTTCAAAACCGGGCCTGACATCTGCACAGCAGCAACAGGAAGTGATTGACATTCTGGAGATGCACCATCGGTTGGGCATGAATGCGGTTATTCTTCAGATTCGCCCGGCTTCGGATGCATTGTACCCTTCTGCGCTGGAGCCGTGGTCAGTCTATCTGACCGGCGTGCCGGGACAAGCGCCTGAGTCTTTTTATGACCCGCTGCAATTCTGGATTGAAGAATGTCACAAACGCGGCATGGAGCTGCATGCGTGGCTCAACCCCTATCGCGTAGCGCTGAACCATGCACAACCCCTGGCAGCAAACCACATTGCCTTTCAACATCCCGAATGGATTTTAAAATACGGAAACAGCCTCTTTTTCGATCCGGGACTGCCACAAACCCGGCAGTTTGTTACGGAGGTGGTAAAAGATATCGTTTCCCGATACGATGTAGATGCCATACATTTTGATGATTATTTTTATCCTTATCCGTTAAAGGAAGATTTTCCCGATACAACCTCTTTTGCATTTTACAACAGGGGCTTTTCCTTTCAGAACAAAGCCGACTGGAGGCGTGAAAATGTGGATATTCTCATAAAAATGCTGAATGACAGCATCAAGGCAATAAAACCCTGGGTAAAATTCGGCATCAGCCCGTTTGGTGTGTGGCGAAACATTGCCGATGATTCCGCCGGTTCCGACTCCCGGGCCGGAGTAACAAATTATGACCAC
This sequence comes from uncultured Mariniphaga sp., assembly GCA_964624645.1. Classification (GTDB taxonomy): domain Bacteria; phylum Bacteroidota; class Bacteroidia; order Bacteroidales; family Prolixibacteraceae; genus Mariniphaga. Next base: position 7,359 of record CAZVAD010000070.1, on the reverse strand, counting down.
CTCTATGCCAACATCATCAAATGGCAGGAAAACGGGTGGATAGACTACACGCTCCCTCAGCTCTACTGGCAAAAAGGGCATCCGCTGGCCGATTTTGAGAAACTGGCAAACTGGTGGAAATTACATACTTATGGCCGCGGCATGTATATCGGACATGGCGTATATAAAATAGATTCCTCCTCAGATGTGGCTGAATGGAGGCAACCCGGTGAGCTGTCCCGCCAAATCAGATTGCTGAGAAATATTCCGGGAATCGGCGGCTCAGCATTTTACAGCAGCAAACATTTTAAACGTGATTTGTTGGGATTTCAGGACAGCCTCATGTTCAGTCTATATAAATTTCCGGCGCTGACCCCTCCCATGCCCTGGTTAGACAATCAGCCGCCCCGGCCGCTGGCCAAAGTGAGGAAAAGCGGGCGGACCGTGAAGTGGAAAGCTGTGGAAACAGCGTATGAACCGGATAAGCCCAAACAATTTATTATCTACCTGAACCCCGAAGGTGAAACGTTAAATCCTGAAAATCCGAAATTTATCCACACCATTCTGAATTCTGAATACGAAAAATTCAAATTTGAACGCATCAATCAAAAAAGAAAAAAATATGAAGTGCGCGTTTCTGTTTTAGACAGACTGAGCAATGAAAGCTGGCTGAGTCGCCCGGTTTCAATAAAACTTTAAAATCTGTTTTCAGTTTTCCAACATTTTTTTACTTTTGCGCCGGAAACGGCTTGTAGCTCAGTTGGCAGAGCAGCTGACTCTTAATCAGCGGGTCCAGGGTTCGATTCCCTGCAAGCCGACAAGAAAAGTAAATCAACTCTTTACGGAACATTCCGATACCAATATCCAGTAAAAATTCAGCTATTTTCTTCTGCAAAACCTGAGAAGATTTATATCCCGTTCAAAAATAGTATTTTTGTCGCCGCTTGTAATTCAGATATTAAAGACCAGATTATGGTGAGGGATAATTTGATTGTCCGAAACTAAAATATTGAAACAATGGCTACCATTTTAAATATTGAAACAGCTACGGAAGTCTGCTCGGTCAATCTTGCCCGGGATGGTGAGGTTTTGCTTGAGCGGGAGAGCACCGGCGGATTGGATCACTCGCGGCTGCTGACAGTATTTATTGAGGAAATTTTCAGGGCATTGGATGTAAAATCCGGAAAAATTGATGCAGTTGCAGTGAGCAAGGGCCCCGGTTCCTACACCGGTTTGCGGATTGGCGTTTCAGTTGCCAAAGGGCTTTGTTATGGACTGGATATTCCGCTGATTGGCATTGAAACTCCTGATGCTATGGGAAAATATGTGGCGCTTCACCGGCAAAAATTTTTATCCGGAACCGTGGATGCCGGCAATGCTCTTTTCTGCCCGATGATTGATGCCCGGCGCATGGAAGTTTACACCGCCCTTTATAACGCCGGAGGCGAAAGGATTGAACCTGTTTCTGCAAAAATCATTGACCAAAATTCATTTGCTGAATACCTGGACCGCCATCCGGTTCTTTTTTTCGGAAATGGCGCAGAAAAATGCAAACAGGCACTGACCCACAGGAACGCCCTGTTTGACGGGCCGCAAAAAGTTTCGGCACGGTTTATGACTAAACTCTCCCTTGAAAAATTTAATCAGAAAGCATTTGAAGACACTGCATATTTTGAACCGTATTATTTAAAAGATTTTATAGCAACAATTCCAAAAAATAAAATTATTCCATGAAAAAATCCGGATTCATAATTATTCTTTTTTTATTCATCTCCTTTTCATCCAAAGGACGGGATGAGACCATTCTGTTCAACCTTAAATTTGGTTTTATCAAGGGAGGCGAAGCCAGACTTGTTGTGTCCGACATCATTTTTGACAATAAAGAAGCAATACATTATTATTTTTCAGGAAAGACTACCGGGCTGACCGACAAATTATACGGCGTGAACGATGTGTATGAGACAACAGTGGATGCAAAAACAAGACTTCCTCTAAAATCAATCCGGAATATCAAAGAGGGGAAATACCGCTGGTATAATGAAACGCTTTATTACCACGAAAACGATTCCATTTACAGCCTGAAATCCGGTGGAAGAAAAGTTCCTGAAAATCTGGTAGATATCATTTCGGTCTCTTTCTATTTTATTCATCATCACCTGCTGGATGATATGCAGCCCAACTCGGTAATCACCATGCCCACTTTTCATGCAGATAAGATTGACAACGTCTCCGTAAAATATCTTGGCGACGAAGTAATTGAAACCGGATTGGGAAAAATTGACTGCTTTGTGCTTGCACCGACAGTTGACAAAGGCAAGTTGCTAAAACGCTCGGACGGACTGAGGTTTTATATTTCCAAAAAATCAAAGCTTCCGGTTTTGCTTGAATTTGACATGCGTTTAGGATCACTCCGGGCTGAACTTGAAAGCTACATTGTGGACGGAAAAGTGCAAAAAGCGGAATAAAAAAGGCCTGCCATCTGCTTAAAACAATGAAATTTACTTACAATTGGATTGATTTGCTTATTTTTGTAATTTCTTTTAAAAAACAGATAAGAAATGGCAACAACGGCAGATTTTAGAAATGGCATGTGCATCATGTTTAAAGATGACATATACAGTATCGTACAATTCCAGCATGTCAAACCCGGAAAAGGTCCGGCATTCGTCCGCACCAAACTGAAAAACATCAAAACCGGAAGAGTGGTTGAAAATACTTTCACAGCAGGTGTTAAAGTAGATGATGTGCGGGTTGAAAGAAGGGAATATCAATACTTGTATAAGGATGATATGGGATTCAATTTTATGAATACCGAAACGTTTGAGCAGATATCCATCCCGGAAAGCATGATAGAAAACAATGACCTGATGAAAGAGGGACAACTCGTCGAGATTCAGTTCCATGCGGAAACAGAAACTCCGCTGACCGTTGAGATGCCTGCATTTGTTGAGCTTCAGATTACGTTCACCATTCAGGGGGAAAAAGGGAATACCGCCAGTTCAACAGCGCTGAAGCCGGCAACCCTTGAAACCGGTTCGGAAATTATGGTTCCCATGTTTATCAATGAAGGGGAAGTGATTAAAGTGGACACCCGCGACCGTTCATACAGTGAACGCATCAGACAATAGACAACAAGAACAGTAAAATATAACGGAAATCCGGTGTGCTATAAAGCTGCCGGATTTTTTTGTGCATGACCTTCCTGCTTTGAATACAAATCAATGACAACAATCATTGCCGTAAAACCCCAGAATGGTACGGAAAGCTTGTCGGTATCCAGAAAATCATTCATAAATCCATGGATATAATAAGTCGTCAGGCCGATGATGGCGGCCAGAATAATTCCCCTTAATCTTTTATCTTTCAGGCGCGACCAGGTATTTACCGCAATGTAGAGTACGGTGATCTGCAAAATCAAAAAAGTCAGCAAACCCAAAAATCCCGACTCTGAAAGGGGGCCAAGATATTCACTGTGGGCATTTCCCCCGTCGCCGGTGTTGGTGCTGATTATGGTGCGGTTTTTCTTCACCTGGTATTTGCCGTATTTAAACATGTAAGTCCCCGGGCCGTAGCCAAAGACCGGCCGCTCCTTAAACATACTGATTGCGCAGTCCCACCGGTTCAGACGTTCAAGGTTCGATGCATCGGATGAAATGTTGGCCATGGAGGTAAAATGCTCGGTTAAATTGGAAGAGGATTCCCCGGAATTTCGCTCCAGATACATTACAATTTCTGTTTGAAAAAGAAAAATTAAGCCAATGGCAACGATTGAAGAGATAAAAACCGGACGAAACCGGATTTTTAATCTGATTATGATCCACACCATGAATGCGGCAATTATACTCAGCCATGCAGCCCGGCTGTAGGACAATACCAGCGCAACAACCAGAATTCCCAGAATCAGCCGTGCAACTGACTTCCTGCCCTGCAAGTCGGTCTTTCTAAATCCAAACAGGACGAAAAACGGAATATACATTGCCAGTGCAGCGCCATACGAAGTGTGGTCGTTGTAGAACGGCGTAACCACATAATGGGCAGCTGCTCTGTTAAGCAGTCCGTATCCCCAGTGGCGAAAAATGGTATAGGAAATCACAATCAAAAATCCGGCAGAATAGAGCCAGACATATTGTTCCATCTTTTTTGTGTTTTTGAACAGCTCCGCAGCTATAAAATAAAAAGCCACAACATACCATATCCTGACCATCAGAAACTTAAGCGAAACAACCGGCATGGAGCTGGTCAGACTTGTAATAAATATCCAGGTCAGGTTTAAATAGACTGCAAAAGAGATGGGGTGAAGCAATATCTTTTTGTCGAATTTCCGTTCGTGAATAATCTTCAGAAAAAACAGGACTAACACACCAAAAAGAATAGGTTCCGTTGGCAGAAACATGTCAAAATCAAAACCGGGCATAATCCGGCTCAGTTCAACAGAGAGCGGTGCAAAAAAAACGGCAATCCAGACGAGCTTGTCAAATGAAAAAATGGCAACCAGCGCTACCGCCAGCACTACCGGGAGCACATTGGCCATCATGGTATCCTTAACCACAACAGCCCAGATGTTCAGCAGTATAAACCCGACGGTTACGGCATAGAAAAGTGAAATCTGTATCTTTTCCCCACGAATCACAAGTCAATCGTTTTTTCGGTAGTCGAGTACAAGAAATACCAGAAGAGCCAGAAAGACAGCTGAAAAAGTGGAAAGTGCAACAATCAGCCACCGGATGGGATAGGATTTTTTATCCGCCGGGAAGGGGCGTTCAACCAGATGAGAATAGGTAATATCTTTTTCAAATTCACTCATATACAGTTCATGCTGGGTGGTCAGTGAATCAATGGCATGCAACAGAAAATCAAACCGCGCTTCAAGAACGCGTGACTCTGCCCCTTTTTCTGCAAGATTGTCATATAAATTTTTGATTTTTTGCACCTCTGATGAAGATGATCTGCCACTGGCAAGGGCATTCATATACCCCTCTGTCACCCGCTCTGCCTGAGTCTGATAATCCAAAATTCCATATTCCTTGCGCATAAGATCCAATTCGGAAATTACGGTATCCAGCTCTAAATACTTCTTGTTCAGCCCCTTTGTTGCAATCTGAACCATCTCCATATTCTTCGCCTTGTGCATTTCACGCACTTTTTTATTGTATAACCGGACAATTGAATCGCACATGTTGCTGGCACGTTGCGGGTCATGATCCAATACCTTAATCTCTACGGTTTCAAATTTTGTTTTGCTTGCCGTTACATTTTTGTAGTAAGTAGCAAACATATAGGTCAGGTAAAACGGATCGTCACGTTTGATTTTATACACCTCATCCAGATGAAAAATGTCAAACATTTTTAAAGCAATGTCTTTGGAATTGACAATTTCCAGCATTTGTTCCGTTTCCGATTCTTCGCTCAGAATCCAAAGATTTGTGGGATAAATCCGAACTGTGGATTTGAATTTGGGTTTAATAAATGCCGGTCCCGAGAAAATTGAAGCAAAGACTATTGCAATAATTCCGACCAGAATGAAATGAATTTTTTTTCTCCAGATGAGTTGAAGAATTCTTTGGTTATCAAAAAAGTTATTCATAAATGTGCTAATAATTTGACAGAGCAATTATGCAACGAAAAAGTTTTATTTTTAGTATGAAAGAAACAATCATCTCCATGTTAATCAGCAGCAATTATCAGTGAATAATTCTTTTTACCCTTCTGAATGAGAATATATTTCCCGCCAATTAAAAAATCGGTATTCACAACAAGATTTTCATCTGAAATTTTTTCCTGATTAATACTCAGCCCGTTCCCCTTGATTGTTCTTCGCAGCTCTCCCCTTGACGGAAAAATGGAAGTTGATCCGGTGAGCAGATCAAATATTTGAATTCCGCTTTGCAGCTCAGATTTGGCAATCTGAAACATCGGAACACCTTCAAAAACCGACAGGAATGTTTTTTCATCAAGCTTCCGAAGTTGTGCGGCAGTTCCTTTTCCGAAAAGAATTTGCGAAGCTTCCACGGCCATTTCATAATCTTCCTGCGAGTGCACCAAAACGGTTACTTTTTCTGCAAGTTTTTTCTGAAGAATTCGCTCATGCGGCGCTTTTTTATGTCCGGTAATCAATGCGTCGATTTCAGCTTTCGGAAGTGCGGTAAATATTTTTATATACTGCTCCGCATCTTCATCTGAAGTATTGAGCCAGAACTGGTAAAAGCTGTAAGACGTGGTTCGCTGGGGGTCCAGCCAGATATTCCCCTGCTCGGATTTCCCGAATTTTGAGCCGTCTGCTTTGGTAATCAGCGGAACGGTCAGCCCAAAAGCTTCTCCTCCTGTTTTTCGCCGGATCAGTTCGGTGCCGGTAGTGATATTTCCCCACTGGTCAGAGCCTCCCATCTGCAATTTACAGTTCATACTCTGGTAGAGTTGCAGAAAATCGAATCCCTGCACCAGCTGATAGGTAAATTCAGTAAATGACATGCCTTCCTTCGATTCAGCGCCAAGTCGCTTTTTCACCGAATCTTTGGCCATCATATAATTTACGGTAATGTGTTTGCCAATATCCCGGATAAAATCAAGGAAAGAAACATCTTTCATCCAGTCGTAATTATTCACCATCACGGCTGTATTGGGTGCATCTGTATCAAAGTCAAGGAATTTGGCAAGTTGTTTTTTTATGCATTCCTGGTTGTGCCTCAGGGTTGACTCATCCAGCAGATTGCGCTCCTCTGACTTTCCCGACGGGTCGCCAATCATTCCGGTTGCACCGCCAATCAGCGCCACGGGCTTGTGTCCGGCCAGTTGAAAATGCCTCAGCACCATAACGCCAACCAAATGGCCAATGTGCAATGAATCGGCAGTAGGGTCAATTCCCAGATATGCAGTAGTCAGTTCTTTTTTCAGCTGTTCTTCGGTACCGGGCATCACATCGTGCAACATGCCCCGCCATTTAAGTTCCTCTACAAAATTCATTCTTAACAAGTTTTGATCACTGTCCTTCCAGTGTGAATTGTCGCGCAAAGATAAAAAATGCTCTGCTTACCGGATGATTTCCGTATTGAAATTTCCGATTGTTAGCCTAATGATTCATTTATAGCCGAGAATGATTGGTATTAATGGCAATGACTAATATAACAAGAGCTGCAGTTTAGCACGGAGAATCTCAATTCTGGATTGAAAAATATATTGCCAAAATGCAAAATTGAAAAACATGAATTTACTTTGTTCTGAATTGATTTTCATATCTGAGAACTGTTTTTAAAAAGCCTCATTTTAAATCCTGGAAAAAATCTCCGGCATAGCGGATACGCTCACTATTTCTTTTGTTGAACAACAAATGTTCAAAATCCCTCCTTTTCTTGTCTAAATCGATTGTTTCTAACATTTGGGATA
>CAZVAD010000069.1:5337-14003 GCA_964624645.1 uncultured Mariniphaga sp. | reverse complement strand
TAAAAAAGGGGCATATTCCTAAGAACAGCCCCCGGGTTCATTACGCCGCGATGTGGGAAAATTCCTCTTCCAACACATCGGGATACAAATCTTTAAAGTTTTCAAAACACCAATCGTGCAATTTCTGAACATCAGCAGGCTCTACCCATCGAATACACTTTGCCAGTTCTTTTCTGAAGAGTTCTTTGCTGAAGCTCACTTTTGGTAAAATAACTTTTGCATAATCGAGCATGGCAATATGTTAAAATTATACGATTTCGTCATTAAGATAACTCTTAAAAACCGATTGGCTTGTGTTTAAAAAGGATGTTTAACAATCATTAACACTAATTAAGGCGCAACAAATCCCTATCCTGCTGATATTTTGCCTGTTACTTTCAACAGCCGGAGAAGTGACAAAAAGGGAAAACTTTGTTATTTGGATGCGTATTTACGGGATAAACTCTATTTGTTCTATCTTTGAAAATATTTTGAAGAGAGATGAGCAAAATAAAGGAAGAACTACTCAGCCAAATAAATAGTCCGGCAGATTTAAAAAAACTGAAATCCGACCAGCTTCCCCGGGTTTGCAAAGAACTCAGGGAATTTATCATTGAAGCTGTTTCTACCAATCCCGGACATTTTGGAGCAAGCCTTGGCGTTGTGGAGCTTACGGTTGCGCTGCATTATGTGTATGATACACCGCATGATTTATTGGTGTGGGATGTCGGACATCAGGCATACGGGCACAAAATTCTGACCGGGCGGCGCGATATTTTTCATACCAACCGGAAATTTCAGGGAATCAGTGGATTCCCAAACCGCAGTGAAAGCGAATACGATACTTTTGGAACAGGACATTCATCCACTTCAATTTCTGCCGCTTTCGGAATGGCGGTAGCCTCGGCCCTGAAAAATGAAAAAGACCGCAAAATTGTGGCAATAATCGGCGATGGCGCCATGACCGGCGGAATGGCATTTGAAGCGCTGAACAATGCGGGGGTCAGCAAATCAGACCTGCTTGTTATTTTAAATGATAACAACATTGCCATTGACCCCAATTCCGGGATTTTCGGGCAGTATCTTCTAAGTATTTCAAAATCACAAACCTACAATAAGGTTAAGGCAAGAATCTGGGATGGCCTGGGAAAACTTGACGGGCTGGGAAAAAGAACCCGGAAACTCATTCAGAAAAACCAGCATGCGCTGAAAAATCTGCTTCTCAAAGGGAATAACCTTTTTGAAGCTTTTGAATTCCGGTATTTCGGGCCAATCAACGGGCACGATGTGGGTTATCTCACCGAAGTTTTGCAGGATTTGAAAAAAATCCCCGGGCCGAAGCTGCTCCACGTTGTTACGAAAAAAGGGAAAGGATTTACTCAGGCTGAGCTGAATCAGACCAAATATCATGCGCCCGGTTTGTTTGACAAGGAAACCGGGGAAATTTATTCCGATTCCTGCCATGCAATGAAAGTCCCGAGGTTGCAGGATGTTTTTGGTGAAACTTTGGTTGAACTGGCTGAGCTGAATGAAAAAGTCGTGGGAATCACTCCGGCGATGCCCACAGGATGCTCCATGAATCTGCTGTTTGAAAAAATGCCCCACCGGGCATTTGATGTGGGCATTGCCGAGCAACATGCGGTAACCTTTTCAGCAGGCCTTGCCGCCCGCGGGTTTATCCCGTTTTGTAATATTTACTCCACGTTTATTCAGCGTGCCTACGATCAGGTGATTCACGATGTGGCGCTTCAAAGTCTTCCGGTTGTTTTTTGTGTTGATCGTGGCGGACTTGTCGGCGAAGACGGGCCAACCCATCATGGCGTTTTTGACATTGCCTTCATGCGCGCCATCCCGAATATGATTGTGGCAGCCCCGATGGACGAAATGGATTTGCGGAACTTGATGTACACCGCACAAACCGGCAAACTGAAACAACCCATTTCCATACGCTACCCCAAAGGCTGCGGCACAAATCCCGACTGGAAAAAGCCTTTTGAGGAGATTGAACCCGGCAAGGGAAGACAACTGGCAGAAGGCGAGGATATTGCAGTGCTGACCATCGGGAAATCCGGGATATTTGCTCAAAGTGCAGTGAGAAAACTTTCTGGCGAAGGAATTTCTGCCGCCCATTTTGACCTCCGGTTTGTGAAGCCGCTGGATGAATCGCTGCTTGAAGAGGTGTTTAAAAAATTCAGGATGATCATCACGGTGGAAGACGGTACGATTATCGGAGGTTTCGGAAGCGCCGTCATGGAATTTATGGCTTCAAAAGGATTTTCTTCAAAAGTGAAGATTATCGGAATCCCCGATAAATTTATTGAACACGGCGCTGTGGAAGAGCTTTATGAATTATGCGGGATTGACGAAAACGGAATCCTGCGTGCGGTCAGGGAGATGGTTGAAAACAGATAATATTTAAAGGTTTCTTCCGTTTTCAAAAATGAACTAAAAAAGCATATTTTGGATATTTATCTGAAAAGAAAACGCGGGAAAATCCTGCTGCTGGCGGTAGCAGTTTTAATCGGAGTTGCTTCGTTGCTATATACCAACTGGCTGACAGAAAAAATGGCCAACGAAGAGCAGAAGAAAGTTGAGCTGTGGGCGCAGGCAACCAAACGCTTGGCGGAAACCGGAATTCAGAACAGTAACCAGGACGGCATGGAACAGTTGACTACTGCCTATCTGACCTTGATTCAGTCCATTTTAGAGCAAAATACCACGATCCCCGTTTTGATTGTTGAATCCGACGGAAAATTCAATTACGAAGCAAACATCCGTTTCAATGAAGCCCGGAAGGAACAGGCGCTTACCCATGAGCTGGAAAAGATGAAAGCCCACGCCGAGCCTATCAGAATCATTCTTTCCGAAGAGGATGATAATTACCTGCTGCTCTACTACCGGGAGTCAAATATCCTTCGCAATCTTCGCTATTATCCTTTCATTCAGTTATTTGTGATAATAGTTTTCATTGTTGCCGCCTATTCGGCTTTTAATGCAACCCAGCGCGCCGAGCAAAATCAGGTTTGGGTGGGCATGTCAAAAGAAACGGCTCACCAGCTGGGAACTCCGATCTCTTCGCTCATGGCGTGGATTGAAATTCTGAAACTGCAGGAGGTGGAGCCATCCATCGTGGAAGAATTTGAAAAGGACACCAAACGGCTTGAAAAAATCACCGAGCGTTTTTCAAAAATAGGTTCCAGGCCCGAACTCTTGCCCACTAACCTGACCGAAGCGCTTAATTCCACAATCAGTTACCTGAAAACCCGCTCATCGGATAAAGTGGTTTTTGAAAAATCGTTTGACGAAAATATGAATCTGGTCATTCCCCTGAATGCTGCCCTCTTTTCGTGGGTGATTGAGAACCTGTGCAAAAATGCAATCGATGCTATGGACAACCACGGAACCATACGTATTGAACTGGAAGAGAAGGAAAAATCCGTTGTCCTCGACATTACCGATACCGGGAAGGGCGTGCCCAAATCGCAGTTCAAAACAATTTTTCATCCCGGATTTTCAACCAAAAAACGGGGCTGGGGACTTGGTCTGTCGCTGGCTAAACGGATTGTGGAAAATTATCATCAGGGAAAAATTTCCATCAGATGGTCCGAAGTGGGCAAAGGCACCACCTTTCGTATTTTGCTGAGAAAATGAGTTGTGAAATAAAGTTCTGGGGATTATTTTTTTTACATCCAATGCATTATTTGTCATTGAATGACTCTCAATCAATTTTCAGTAATAGTTTAATTTCTTTTATAAGTTCTTCAACCGGTTCAATAAGAGGTGTTACGTCTTTTTCCGAGAAGTCAAAAAAATCAGAATAATCTCCTTTTTGCCGCCAATCAAGTAAATCAGAGTAGAGTTGACTGAATTTAATATCAATTTTTTGGGTTTTTATATAATATTGGAAAAAAGCAGATTTAATGCCTGAGTGGGATTTTGAAACAATTCCATCTCTGAAAAGCAATGCACCCACAGCATAGAAAGATGCGTAATATAATCGGTTAACAGAAGAATTCCAAAATTTTTGTTGAGCAAGCTCCTTTGCAGCCAACAGCGTTTCTTCTGCTTTGGAAATGCGGTAAATGATATAAGCCGATTTGTTTTGTGCTTTCAAATCTGATAGCTTTCTTTGATTACATTTTGATAAAAGGGTGTTATTTTATGGCGTGTTTCCCAATCTTTTTTTTCGTAAACAAATGTTGAAAACACTTCACCTGTTTCCAACTCCAGAAAAACAAGGTGGTGTCTGAATTTTTGTTCATCTTTTAGCGAAACCGGATAGTTGGTTAGAATCAGAATATCCCAGTCAGAATTTTCATTGAAATCACCTCTTGCTCTTGAGCCAAATAAAAATATTTCTGCTTTCGGGTCAATTTCATTGACTCGTTCAGCAATCATCTTTTTTATTGTATCGGCATTTGTGTACATATGGCAAATCTATAAAAAAGTTTAATAACATGCGTTCTGAATAATAACAACAAGCTACAATTTGTTTGTTTTTATTTTCTGCTTAGTGCTCATTTTCATCCATAACTCAATAATTTTTGGAAGTGAATTCAAGGTCAACAAGCATCCTTTGTTTCATTTTTCTTCGATACATTGGTTTTAGAATAACTACCTTTGTTGTTAAGATTTCATATTATGCAAAAAAATCAACGCACTTTAATTTTCCTTTTGCAGCCGCTTTTGTGATGTATTCTGCAAACCCTCATCTTTTTCTTCTTTAATCCAACCTGCAGGATTATCAATAAGACTCCATGTGTAATTAACACTAAATCCCGAATTGTGAATATCTATTCGGGAGATTTGTCAGCCAAAACGGATGGATTTCCTATTTTTACAAATTCAGTAAACGGCAAAAAAATGAAACAATACTTACATCTTCTGGATACCGTTCTGGAGCATGGGGCAAAAAAGGAAGACCGCACGGGAACAGGAACAATCAGCGTTTTTGGGCATCAGATGCGGTTTGATTTAAGCGAAGGATTCCCGGTAATCACCACAAAGAAACTGCATCTCAGGTCAATTATCCATGAATTGCTGTGGTTTCTGGCGGGCGACACCAACATCAAATATCTGCAGGAAAACGGAGTCCGCATTTGGAATGAATGGGCTGACGAAAACGGCGACCTCGGTCCTATTTATGGCTACCAGTGGCGCAGTTGGCCCACATCCGGCGGGAAGCATATTGACCAGATTAGCAATGTCGTGGATTCCATCAAAAACAACCCCGATTCGCGGCGGCATATCGTCAGCGCATGGAATGTGGGGGAATTAGATAAAATGAACCTGCCGCCCTGCCATATCCTGTTTCAGTTTTACGTGGTCAACGGGAAATTATCCTGTCAGCTCTATCAGCGCAGCGCCGATGTTTTTCTGGGAGTTCCTTTCAACATTGCATCCTATGCCCTGCTGACCCTGATGATGGCGCAGGTTACCGGATTGCAGCCGGGGGATTTTGTGCACACGTTTGGCGATGTGCACATCTATTCCAACCATTTGGAACAGGTGAAACTGCAGCTCACCCGTCAACCCTATCCCCTGCCCGAAATGAAGATCAATCCCGACGTGAAAAGCATTTTTGATTTTAAATTTGAAGACTTTGAACTTGTCGGTTATCAGGCGCACCCGCATATAAAAGGTGTGGTTGCCGTCTGAAAAAATCACTTTCTGAAAACTGCCCGACACCAGCAAATAATTTCTGAGAAATGATACAAAAAAACATCTCCATCATTGTTGCCGTTGCCGAAAATTTTGCCATCGGGAAAAACAACGACCTGCTTTTCCATCTGCCCAATGACCTGAAACGCTTTAAGGAAATCACCACCGGGCATTGCCTGATTATGGGGCGAAACACGCTGCTCTCCCTTCCAAAGTGGCCGTTGCCCAATCGCCGGCATATTGTGATTACCGACCGCCCCGATGATGTTTTCCCCGGTTGCGAAGTGGTTTTTTCCATTGCGGAGGCGCTTGAAAAAGTGAAAGACGAAAAAGAAGCATTTGTAATCGGTGGCGGAATGGTTTACCGGCAGTTTTATCCAATCGCCGGAAAACTCTACCTGACTTTTGTTCACCAGGTTTTCGATGCCGATGTTTTTTTTCCTGAAATTGATTTCTCACAGTGGGAAGAACTTTCGCGCGAAGATTTGTTTGATGAAAAAAACGGATTTCATTATTCCTACATCAATCTTGAGCGTTAAAAAAGAAGGGTGGCTGATGGGACTTGAACCCACGACCCCTGGAACCACAATCCAGTGCTCTGACCAACTGAGCTACAACCACCGTTTTAATTTGAGGCTGCAAATATAATATTTATTTGTTCATTTTCCAGAGAAAGAGAAATTGTGTGCCGATTTTTCTGTGGAAGGTTAATTTTGAAAACCGGGGAAAACCGGATACATTCAACTTCCTAAAAATCAAGAACACTTTTCAGGTTTTTATAGCCCGATTTGCTCACTTTCAGTTTGGTTTTGTCTTTCAGAATAACCACATAGGATTCTTTCTCATATTGCTGAATTTCATTGATCTCCTCCACTTTAACAATGTAGGAACGGTGAATACGGACAAAGCTTTTCCGGTCGAGCGCACGCTCAAAATATTTCATGGTGTTCTGCTTGATATACCTGCTGTCATGCGTATAAATAAGCACATAATCATCCATGGATTCGAGATACCTTACCTGATCCACCGGAATAATGTGTATTTTATGTCTGTCTTTCACCACAATCCGCTCAAGCATTTCCTCACGGGGGAACTCCACCAGTTTTTCAGCCACATCTGATTGGGCGCCTTCCGTCTGAATCCGTTCAGCCACTTTCTGAATCGCTTCCTGCAGCCGCTCCCTGGAGTATGGTTTCAGCAGATAATCCGCAGCGTTGTACTCAAATGCTTTCAGTGCATACTGGTCATAAGCGGTTGCAAAAATGATGTGTGGTTTGTGCTCCAGCAATTCCAAAAGCTCAAAACCGGTTATTTTTGGCATTTGAATGTCAAGAAAAACGAGCTCAGGCTTCATTTCATTGATTGCTTTTACGCCTTCAAAGCCGTTTTTGCATTCAGCAATGATTTCAATATTTTCCAAATCATTTAAAAATGATTTCAGCAACTTGCGTGCAAGCGCTTCGTCATCCACAATTATTGTTCGTATTTTTTCAGTCATTTCAAATTCTTTTGAGGAATGGCCAGGGTAACTTTAAATTCTCTTTTGGTGTCTTCCACATGCATCAGCATCGGATTCCCGTAGATAATCTGAAGGCGGTCGCGGATGTTCTGCAATCCGATTCCCTCGCCTTTTCTGGGTAGGGTGTCCGGGTCGTAATTATTTGAGATACATATCTCCAGCACATCATGCACAAGCCTTGCCTTTGTGATGATGTCAACCGGCTCTAGCGTTTCATATACACCGTATTTTATGGCATTTTCATAGAGCGGTTGCAGGAGCATATTGGGAATCTGAGCCTGCAGGCAGTTTTTATCCATTTCAAAAACCGGATTCAGTTTTTCACCAAACCGGACTTTTTCAATCTGAAGATAAAGCATATTGTTTTTCAGCTCCTCGCTCAGCGGCACTTTATCAATCTGGTCATGCCTGAGCGAATAGCGCATCAGCGAAGAGAGGTTAATCACCATCTCCTGCGCTTTTGCCGGGTCGGTCATGGTCAGCGAAGAGATGCTGTTCAGGCTGTTGAACAAAAAATGTGGATTGATCTGCGATTTCAGTGCATGCAATTCAGCTTCCTTAACCAGGGATTTCAGATTGCCTTCATTGATGAGTTTCTCCTTGAATTCCTGATAATAATTTACCGCATAAAAGAAAATCACAAAGGTGATGTAGGACATGTAGCCACCAAAAATTGTCATAATCACTTTATTGCCAACCCAATTTTCCTGATAATGCAGCGGATAGAGCAGCTTGATGATCACCATGCCTAAATAGAGCCAGATAAACACGATTACTGTGGCAGAAACTGCATGTGTGAAAACAATCTTTCCCGTGGGGTTATTTTCCAGCGTACTGAATTTTATTACGTACCAGACAGATGCTCCGATGATTGCATAGGTCAGATGAAACGCAACCGCTTCAGTAAACGCAATTCCAGGATCAGCCCCGAAGGAGAGCCACTTGATGAGCACACTGGTAACTATGATGGCCAGCCAGACCAATGCGTAGTAGATTCCCAGACGTGGGTTGGATATAAAGGGATGTTTAAAATCCATACTCAGTTGTATTTGACTTCCACACCTCCAAAGATACAAAATCCTTTGACCACCAGAACCTTTGACGGGTCCTGACTGATGTTTGTAACGGTTGTGCCGCGTTTGTCGGTGAAGGCGCCGAAAATTACCGTCAACTCATTGACAACCGTCCAGTCCGGGGGGATTTTAAACCCGCTGCCCCCAAAAACATTGACGCACTCAATGGCGGCTCCGTTTTCGGAAAGAGCCGTCTGCCGCAAATCAAATTCAGCGCCTCCAAAAACTGAAGTGATTTTTCCGCCCTGAAAGTTATTTGAGCTGATGAAAATTTCTTTTCCGCCAAAAACCACAAAATCATCAAAAAAATCGGTGCCATGCGCAGAGGATTCAAATTGTGGAATTTTGGGCTTACGCCTATGTGTAACCAGCAGAACGATGCCAATTCCGATAAACAGCGCCGGCCACCCGAATTGCCTTAAATGATAGGGAAT
>CAZVAD010000069.1:1275-5237 GCA_964624645.1 uncultured Mariniphaga sp. | reverse complement strand
TCGTCTCTCTTTTCTTTCATTTTCCCGTTATTTCAAATCCAAACAGCAAATATAGTCGCCGGCATCCGAAAAACGGGCTAATCAATCGGCTAACAATCGTTTAGCATCGGCAAACAGAGCCTATCACGGCAAAACGCACGCTGCTTTAAGCACTCAGTTCCTTTTTGAGTAGGAATCGCGCAAAGGCACTGTCCGGTTAAAAACGGGTTTTTCGGGAGCAGAATCGTAATCTAAATTAAAATAACCTAACCGTTCAAACTGAAAATGATCGAGTGGTTTGCTGTTTTTCACAGAAGGCTCCAGGTAGCATTCCGGCAGCACTTTCAATGCGTCGGGATTTAAAAACTCTTTGAAATCCACATCTTTATGTCCGGAAGGGTCTTCGTCGGTAAACAGGCGGTCGTATAATCTGACTTCGGATTTTACGGCATGTTTTGCTGAAACCCAATGCAAAGTGGCTTTCACTTTCCGTCCGTCGGGCGAGTTTCCTCCTCTTGATTCCGGGTCGTAGGTGCACCGGAGTTCCGTTATTTCTTCCTTTTCGTTCTTAACCACTTCATTGCAGGTGATGAAATAGGCGTAACGCAGCCGCACTTCGCGACCGGGTGCCAGACGGAAAAATTTCCGCGGCGGCTCTTCCATGAAGTCATCCCGCTCAATGTAAAGCTCCCGGGAAAAGGGTACTTTTCGTGTTCCCATGCTTTCATCCTCCGGATTGTTGATGGCTTCAAGTTCTTCCTCGGTTTCTTCGGGATAATTGGTTATCACCACTTTCAGCGGATCCAGCACGCCCATCACGCGCCGGGCGGTTTTGTTAAGGTGTTCGCGCACGCTGTATTCCAGCAGGGAAACGTCAATCATTCCATCCACTTTGGTTACGCCGATGCGGTCGGAGAAATTCCGGATGGATTCCGGGGTGTATCCCCGCCGGCGCAACCCGGAAATGGTGGGCATCCGCGGATCATCCCACCCGTTGACAAAACCTTCTTTCACCAGCTGGAGCAGCATTCGCTTGCTCATTATCGTATAGGTTAAATTCAGCCGGGCAAACTCAATCTGGCGCGGTCTGTAATCCGTTTCCTGCAGCTGGTCGATAAACCAGTCGTAGAGCGGGCGGTGTACCTCAAACTCAAGCGTGCACACCGAATGGGTGATGCCTTCCCAGAAATCGCTCTGCCCGTGGGCAAAATCATACATGGGATAAATGCACCATTTGTCGCCGGTGCGGTGATGGTGCGCTTTAATGATGCGGTAAATGATCGGATCGCGCATGTGCATATTGGGCGAAGCCATATCAACTTTCGCACGTACCACTTTTGTGCCTTCGTCAAACTCGCCGGCAGTCATCCGCATGAAAAGATCGAGGTTTTCTTCGGGTGTGCGGTCTCTGAACGGGCTGCTTTCTCCCGCCCGGGTAGGCGTTCCCTTTTGAGCGGCAATGGTTTCAGCATCCTGATCGTCAACATAAGCTTTCCCCTCTTTTATCAGTTTCACGGCAAAATCATGAAGGTTCTGAAAATAGTCTGAAGCATAGTAAAGACGGTCTTCCCAGTCGAAACCCAGCCAGCGGACATCTTCCATGATGGATTCCACATATTCCGTCTCTTCTTTGGTGGGATTGGTATCATCGAACCGGAGGTTGCATTTGCCGCCATATTTTTCGGCAATACCAAAGTTCAGGCAAATGGATTTTGCATGGCCGATGTGCAGGTATCCGTTTGGTTCGGGCGGGAACCGCGTCAGCACCCGGCCATCATTTTTCCCTTCGGCAAGGTCCTTATCAATCTGCTGGTGAATAAAATTCGACTTCCTGACCGGCTCGCTATTTTCAGTATTGTTTGTCATTCTTTTTGTTTTTATCCGCTGATTTTCAATGGTAGCAAAATTAAAAAAAGGTTTATCATCAGGGTTCACCCAAGTTTGTTTTCTTTGTATTCATTACTTATTCTTAATTTCATTGGCATGAAACCGGGTATTATTGAAATTGAGGGCATGAAGTTTTATGCCTATCACGGTTATTTTGAATCTGAACGGATTATCGGAAATGAATTTGTTGTGGATATTTTCATTGAAGTGGATTGCTCTGCTGCCGGAGCTTCCGACAAACTTGAAGATGCCCTGAACTATCAGGCGGTCTATGAGTTGGTTAAGGCGGAAATGCAGGTGAACTCACATCTGCTGGAGCATGTGGCACAACGGATTCTTGATTCACTGTCGGCAAAGTTTCCAAATGTTCAGAATGCAAAAATTAAGGTTTCGAAAATGCATCCACCCATGGGCGGAGAAATTGAAAAAGTGAGCGTAACGTTGTTTTTGTGAAAATGGTTGGGGGCTTGTGTGGAATTCATTACAATTTTTCTAACTTTGCAGTCCGAATTTAAAAACGGTACCTTGGCCGAGTGGTTAGGCAACGGTCTGCAAAACCGTGTACGGCGGTTCGAATCCGCCAGGTACCTCAAAAAAAAATCAAAAGTCAGGCGAATATGCCTGACCCGAGGAAATCCCGCTCTGAGGCTGGATAGAAACATATTTCTGCAGAATACTTTCAGCAGGTTATCGTTTTAAAGATTCCAAAAAAACAAAAAGGTTCGTTGTTGCTACAGCCTGTTTGACGTTCAAAAAACCAAATTAGACAGCAGGGATGTCATAGTGTAATTCAATGTTTCCACCTGAAAGAATGATCCCTGTCCTTTTGTTGCTTACGTCAATTTTCCCTTCCAGAATTGCAGCCAATGGCACAGCCGATGAAGGTTCGACAATGATTTTCATCCGTTGCCAGATAAGCTGCATGGCTTCCACAATTTTTTCTTCCGAAACGGTAACAATGCCATCCACTTTTTGCATGATGATTGCAAAATTCCGTTCTCCGAGAGAGGTCAGTAATCCGTCGGCAATGGTTTGGGGATTGACGGAGGGAATCCACTTTTTTGCATGAAAAGAGCGGAAAGCATCATCGGCTCCGGCCGGCTCGGCGGCAATCACTTTGCAGTGCGGGAGCATACTTTTTGCTGAAATGGCTGTTCCGCCAAGCAGTCCGCCGCCACCAACCGATGCCAGCACAATATCCAACTCCCCGGAGTCTTCAATCAGTTCTTTGGCTGCGGTTCCCTGTCCGGCAATCACATGAAAATTGTCATAGGGATGAATTTCTGTTGCCCCGGTTTGTTCAATTACGCTGATCAGCGTATCTTCACGCGCCTGAAGGGTTGGCTTGCAAAAAGTAATGATAGCGCCGTAGGAAGCCACTGCACGTTTTTTGACTTCCGGCGAGTTTTCGGGCATCACCACATAGGCCGGAATGCCACGCAGTTTTGCCGCCAGCGCCAGTGCGGCGGCATGGTTTCCCGATGAATGGGTGGCCACGCCTTTTCTCACCTTTTCACCGGAAAGCGAAAAAACAGCATTACAGGCTCCGCGAAACTTAAATGCCCCGACTTTCTGGAAGTTTTCACATTTGAAAAACAGTTCGCCTCCGGTAATTTTATTGATTCCGGTTGAAGTCAATACCGGTGTACGGTGGGCATATTTCTGAACAACGAGATGGGCTTGTTCAATATCGGTAAAATCAGGTAGATGTTTGGTGGTCATTGTTTTATTTTGTCTTTAATTTCCTCTTTTAAAGCGGGAAGATGTCTTTTTATGATTGCCCAAATAACTGTGTCATCAATATTATCATAAGCGTGAACAATTCTGTTTCTTAGACTAATAATTCCAGTAGTGTTTTTTAATTGCTTGTCTAAATTTAATTTGTCAAATTTATTTACAGCTTCTCCAATTATTGCTAACTGCCGTTCAACTGCACTGGAAGTTTTTTTATCATTGGAATAATCAGAGAATGAACTGATTTCGGAAACAAATTCCTCGATTAATTCTATTGCATAGAGAATATCATATAGATATTTTTCACTTTGAAGCGTCATAAATCAAAACTTTTGAATCTTCAATATTCTTTCTGAGGTATG
>CAZVAD010000069.1:0-1175 GCA_964624645.1 uncultured Mariniphaga sp. | reverse complement strand
TTTGAAGCGTCATAAATCAAAACTTTTGAATCTTCAATATTCTTTCTGAGGTATGGATTTCTGATTACGGGATTTGTCAGCAGATCAACTTTCCGGTTAAAGAACAGCTCTAAATTATCCCACAACAAAAGAATTTTTTCACCTCTTTCCACCGGGTCAGATTCATCAATCTCCACCAACAAATCGATGTCGCTTTTTTCCTGATCGAAGTTTTCAGAAACTGACGAACCAAATGCATAGATTTGTTTTACGCTATGATTTTTACATAAATCAATAAAATCATCCCGGTTACTTATTAAATCCTTTATAATCATAAAACCAAAGATAATTCAATTTTTTTTAAAACTCCCCTTTAAAAAAGGTTGACTCCACTCCTTTTACTCCCGGACGGATTTTAAAAACTCCGCCGGCATTCGGATATTTTTCCAGTTCTGCTTCATCGGTTCCTGTTCGTGCGGTGGTGATATACAAAGTTCCCAGGTCTTTGTCGCCGAAAGCGCAGGCGGTTACGTTTTTTGCCGGCACATCAATGGTGCGCAGCAGTTTTCCGGTGGCAGGATTCCAGCAGCCAACTGCCGAACCGCCCCAAAGGGCAATCCACAAGTTCCCGTCGGCATCAATGGCCATCCCGTCGGGATAGCCCATTTCACCCGGAATTTCGATTGCTGTTCCGGGATTGCTGATCTCTCCCGTTTCATTGTCGTAATCCCAAGCCATCACTTTTTGAGTCGGCGTATCAATGTAGTACATTTTTGTGTGGTCGTGCGACCATACAATGCCGTTGGAAGTGGTTACGTTTTCGATCATTTTGTGCACCGTCCCGTCAGGATCGAGCCGGTAAAGTGCGCCGGCCTGCCGTTTCCCCTCCTTGCTCATCGTCCCCGCCCAGAAACGTCCGGCAGGGTCACATTTGCCGTCATTAAAACGGTTGCCCGGAACTTCCTCTTCCGGGTCTGCAACAAAAATCTTTGAGCCTGTCTCCGGGTCAAACTGATAAAATCCATTTTCCAGCGCCACCATCACTTTCCCCGATTCTGCCGGAACCACCGTGCCAATCATCTGTCCCGTAAACATTTCCTTGTTGTTTTTCAGCCCGGGGTTATAGAAATTGAGAATTTTCCCGGTAATATTCACCCAGATCAGTTCACCGGTTTTGTGATTCCAGATGGGGCCTT
>CAZVAD010000068.1:0-14174 GCA_964624645.1 uncultured Mariniphaga sp. | reverse complement strand
TTATCCATAGATTTCACCGGTGGCGGCAAGCAGGGTGTTGTGCAGCAGGGAAACCCGCGTCATGGGGCCTACGCCGCCGGGAACGGGGGTAATGTAGGAACACTTTGGGGCCACTTCACTGAACAGCACATCGCCTTTCAGCTTCCAGCCCGATTTGGTCTGGTCCGATTTCACCCGGGTGGTTCCCACATCAATCACCACGGCGCCCTCCTTCACCATGTTCCCTTTGACAAACTCGGGGACACCCATGGCAGCTACCAGAATATCGGCATTCCGGCACACTTCCTCCAGATTCTTTGTGCGGCTGTGGGCAACGGTAACGGTGGCGTTTATTGCCTTTTGGGAGAGCAGTACGCTCAGCGGACGCCCCACGATGTTGCTTCTGCCGATAATCACGCAGTTCCTGCCACTGGTTTCAATGTGGTAACGCTTGAGCAATTCTATGATTCCGAAAGGTGTGGCAGAAACAAATGACGGCAGGCCGATGACCATGCGCCCCACATTTTCAGGATGGAACCCGTCCACATCCTTTTTTGGGTCAATGGACTCAATGACCTTTTGCTCGGAAATGTGTGCAGGCAGCGGCAGTTGCACGATGAAACCGTCAATTCCTGAATCCCTGTTCAGCTTGTCTATTCCGGCCAGAAGTTCTGTTTCGGCGACATCGTCTTCATAGCGGATGAGCGTCGATTTGAATCCGACTTCTTCGCAATCCTTGATTTTATAGGCAACATAGGTTTCGCTGCCGCCGTCGTGCCCGACTAAAATTGCCGCCAGATGCGGGGTTTTTCCGGTATCGGATTTCAATTTGGTAACTTTTGCTGCTATTTCCTGCTTAATTTCTGCTGCAACTTTTTTTCCGTCAATCAGTTCCATTTTGATTTTTTTTATTGTAGCTGTTAATAATTCCTCTTCTTATATCTCAAAGTCTTGTGTCTTGTGTCTTGTGTCCTGAACCTGAAATCAAAACCTCCTTCCCGGCTGCATCCGGTTGCCCATCATCTGCTGGATATTTTTCCCCTGAGACACCATCCGCATCATTTTCCGGGTTTCGGTAAATTGCTTCAAAAGCTGGTTCACTTCCTGAATCGTTGTTCCCGAACCGGTGGCTATTCTTTTGCGGCGGCTTCCGTTGATCAGCGCCGGGTCTTCGCGTTCGGCAGGGGTCATGGAGAAGATGATTGCTTCAATGTTTTTGAACGCATCGTCATCCAGGTCCATATTCCGCATGGCTTTGCCCATTCCCGGAATCATGGAGACCACATCCTTCAGGTCGCCCATTTTTTTAATCTGGTGAATCTGCTTCAGGAAGTCATTGAAGTTGAAGGTGTTTTTTGCCAGTTTTTTCTGAATCCTTCTGGCTTCCTCTTCGTCAAATTGTTCCTGCGCTTTTTCCACTAACGAAACAATATCGCCCATGCCGAGAATACGGTCGGCCATCCTGTCCGGATGGAAAACATCAATGGCATCCAGCTTTTCACCAGTTCCCACAAACTTGATAGGCTTTTCCACCACCGAGCGAATGGAAAGCGCCGCGCCGCCGCGGGTATCTCCGTCCAGTTTTGTCAGGACAACGCCATTGAAATCGAGCCGGTCATTGAATTCCTTGGCGGTATTCACGGCATCCTGCCCCGTCATGGAATCCACCACAAAAAGGATTTCGTTTGGGTTCACCGCCTTTTTGATGGCGGCAATCTCGTTCATCATCTGCTCGTCAACAGCCAGCCGGCCTGCGGTGTCGATGATGACCACATCGTTGCCCGCACGTTTTGCCTCTTTCACCGCTGCCAGCGCAATGCTGACCGGATTCATGTTGCCTTCCTCCGTATAAACCGGAACGCCAATCTGTTCTGCCAGCACCTTCAATTGTTCAATGGCGGCAGGACGATAGACGTCTCCCGCCACCAGCAGGGGATGCCTTCCCTTTTTACGTTTCAGCATGTTGGCCAGTTTCCCGGAGAATGTTGTTTTCCCGGAACCCTGCAAACCCGACATCAAAATGACCGAAGGAGAGCCGCCCAGATCGATATCTGCTGCGGTGCCGCCCATCAGTTCCGTAAGCTCATCCCGGACGATTTTAACCATCAGTTGCCCCGGCTTCACGGCAGACAACACATTCTGTCCCAATGCCTTTTCCTTCACCTCGTCGGTAAATGTTTTGGCAATTCTGAAGTTCACGTCGGCATCAAGCAACGCACGGCGAATATCCTTCAGGGTTTCCGCCACATTAATTTCCGTGATTTTCCCCTCTCCTTTAAGCAGCTTAAACGACCGCTCCAGCCTGTCAGATAAATTTTCAAACATGGATTTAATTTTCTTTTGAAATGCGGTGCAAAAATACAAGGAAAAAGTGAAAGGGCAAAAGAGGGAATCCGAAGTTTCTGGCCTGACCTGACCTGTCAGCGTCGTCAGACTTGACGATCAAATAATAAAAAAACCAAATCAAGGTAATCCACCAATCCGATAAACCTTTACTGAGCCTGCCAAAGTATAATCGTTCAAATAGTATTTACCAAATGACGAGGCTCGTCAAGGATTCAAATCCTGAATTCAGCCGCTTCAGATTTCTTTTTACCTTTGCTTCTGTAAAAAATAAGATGGAATGCATCCAAAAATAATTGAAATCATTTCCCGTGAAGCCGGAGTTCACGCCCAGCAGGCGATTAATACCCTGGAACTGTTGAACAACAAGGCCACTGTGCCTTTTATTTCGAGGTACCGGAAAGAACGAACCGGCGGCCTGGATGAAGTACAAGTACTTCAAATAAAAGAGCTTTCTGAAAAGTTTGCGGAGTTTGAAAAACGAAAGGAGACGGTGCTGAACACCATTTCTGAGCAGGAAAAACTGACGCCTGAGCTGAAAGCGCGTATTGAAAACTGTTATGATGCAGCAGAGCTGGAAGATATTTACCTTCCCTATAAACCTAAGCGCCGGACAAGAGCAACCATTGCGCGGGAGCGCGGCCTGGAGCCGCTGGCAAAAGTTCTGATGAAACAGGCAGAGCGTGATCCGGAGCTGCGCGCCGCTTCATTTTTGACCGGTGAAGTGGAAACCGTTGAGGATGCTTTCGCCGGTGCGCGTGATATTATTGCCGAATGGGTGAACGAAAATGAAAAAGCGAGGCATATCGTCCGGCGGGAATTTGAACGCGGCGCAATCATCACTTCAAAAGTGATCAAAGAGAAAACGGAAGAAGAGGGGGCGGCCACCTATCGTGACTATTTTGACTGGAACGAACCGCTGGCAAAATGTCCGTCGCACCGGCTGCTGGCGATGCGGCGCGGCGAAAGGGAAGGTTTTCTGCGGGTTTCCGTCAGGCCGGACGAAACCAGACCCCTGGAAAACCTGATCCGCTACTTTGTGAAAGGCAGCAATGCAAGTGCGGAACAGGTGGAAAAAGCGGTAAGAGACAGCTACAAAAGGTTGATTGAACCTTCCATTGAAACGGAATTCTCGGCGCTTTCCAAAGAAAAGGCGGATGAGGAGGCGATTGCCGTGTTTGCCAAAAACCTGAGGCAGTTGCTGCTGGCTCCGCCGCTCGGCCAAAAAAGGATTCTGGCCATTGACCCGGGATACCGCACCGGCTGTAAGCTGGTTTGCCTTGATGAACAGGGAAACCTGCTGCACAACGACACCATCTACCCGCACAAGCCGCAGGAGGACAGAAAAATGGCGGCAAAAAAAGTTACTTCTCTGGTGGAGATGTACCGGATTGAAGCGATTGCCATCGGAAACGGGACTGCCAGCCGCGAAACGGGAGCATTCGTAAAAAATCTTCATTACAAGCGCGATATCAGGGTCTATGTGGTGAATGAGGACGGCGCCTCGGTTTATTCTGCGTCACCGGCTGCCCGTCAGGAGTTTCCGCAATATGACGTTACCGTGCGCGGAGCCGTTTCCATTGGCCGCCGGCTGATGGACCCGCTGGCCGAACTGGTAAAAATTGACCCGAAGAGCATCGGGGTGGGACAGTACCAGCACGATGTGGATCAGAAAAAACTGAAAAACAGCCTCGATTCAGTGGTGGAGCTTAGTGTGAATGCCGTGGGGGTGAATCTGAACACGGCAAGCAGCCATTTGCTGACGCATATTTCGGGACTGGGGCCTCATCTGGCTCAGAATATTGTGGACTACCGGAAGGAGAACGGAATGTTCCCGGCGCGCGAGGCGTTGAAAAAGGTTCCACGGATGGGTCCCAAAGCTTTTGAACAGGCTGCAGGTTTTTTGCGCATTCCCGGCGCTGCAAATCCGTTGGACAATTCTGCAGTTCACCCGGAATCCTATCATATTGTAGAGAAAATTGCAGACCGTTTGCAATGCGGAATCGCTGATCTGATTCAAAATGATGCGCTGGTGGCAAAAATTGATTTCACGGAATATATTACTCCTGATATTGGTATGCCAACACTGAACGACATTCGGAGTGAACTGCTGAAACCCGGGCGCGATCCGCGAAAACCCATCAAAGTGTTTGAATTTGCCGACGGGATTTTTTCAATCCGCGATTTGAAGGAAGAGATGATTTTGCCCGGAATAGTGAACAACATCACCAAATTTGGCGCTTTTGTGGATATTGGTGTGAAGCAGTCGGGACTGATTCACATTTCGGAACTGGCTGACCGCTTCGTCTCCGACCCCAATGAAATTGTGAAGCTGCATCAGCATGTTAAAGTGAGGGTCAAAGAGGTGGACATTGCCCGAAACCGGATTCAGCTTTCACTCAAGGGCGTTGCTCAGGATGGCTGAAAATCAGTACAAAAACCGGAAAACAACATGATTCTTCCCGAAAACATAAAAGAGCAGCTGCTTGCCGAAGTGCAGTTTTCAGCCACGCATGGCGGAGGCCCCGGTGGGCAAAATGTGAACAAAGTGAGCACAAAAGTGGTGTTGCGTTTTCCGGTCGGAGATTCCCTTGCTTTGGATGAAATGCAAAAACAGCTTATCTTCTCAAAGCTCAAAAACAGGATCAACGCCCGTGGAGAATTGCTTGTTACCTCGGCTTCCGAGCGTTCTCAGTGGCGCAACCGGAAAATGGCGGATCAGCGGTTCATAGAGCTGATTGAGAAGGCGCTTGTAAAGCCCCGGAAAAGAAAGAAAACAGCTCCCACAGCTGCATCAAAACTGAAACGGTTGGAAGCCAAAAAACTGCTCAGTCATAAAAAGCGATTGAGAAAACCCCCTGAATCTTAAAATTTGTTGTTTCTTTACCGCTGAAAACTAAAAATTTCTTAGCCAATGAGGAGTTTTTTACATAAGTGCCGGATGATTATTATTCGGGTGGTTGACAGCTTTTACTTTCCTTTTCTGAGACGCATTCCTTTGGAAGTTTTCAGGTATGGCGTCACCGGAGGCGCAAACACCCTGTTTGATATTTTCCTCTATTTTATTTTTTACAACTACCTTCTGAAACAACAAATTCTTGACCTGGGATTTGTTGCCATCAGTCCGCACATTGCAGCTTTTTTACTGGTTTTTCCGATAACTTTTTCCACCGGATTTATTCTGGCAAAATACGTAACATTCACTGCATCAGAACTTGGCGGACGGATACAATTGTTCCGCTACGGATTGATTGTTCTTTTTTCCATTCTGCTGAACTATATATTCCTGAAATTTTTCGTGGAATATGTGGGCTTCAGCGCAATCCTTGCCAAAGTGCTGACTACAATAATTGTGGTGGTATTCAGCTATGTTTCCCAACGCTATTTCTCCTTTAAAACGGCAACAGTTTTTAAATAACCCAAAGGAGATATTGAACAAAAAATTGTTTATATTGTCGTGGATTTTTAAATATGCAACAATACAGACAGTCATATTACCCGACCATCCTGCAGGCGGTACACCT
This sequence comes from uncultured Mariniphaga sp., assembly GCA_964624645.1. Lineage (GTDB taxonomy): Bacteria > Bacteroidota > Bacteroidia > Bacteroidales > Prolixibacteraceae > Mariniphaga. Next base: position 8,328 of record CAZVAD010000068.1, on the reverse strand, counting down.
GATTATCCTCTATCTGTTTATTCAGACCGTGGTGGATTTTCCGCTGGCGCTCATTGACTATTACAAGGATACCGAATACCTCTACAATCCAATCAAGAAAATTCTGCTGAACGCCGGTTCAACGCTGTTTATTCTGTTTTACGGTTTCCGGAAAACAAAATCGGCGCTGCTGGAAGTATTCCCGTTGAAGTTATTCAATCCGCTGATTTTCATTCCGCTGATTTTCTTCTTTTGGGGAGCTCACAACCTGCTCGAAGTGGTGAATATTGCGGTGGAAAAAGTTTTGCCGGCTCCTTACTGGTTCTGGGAGCTGTTCAGTAAGGTGTTTGAAAGCGACTACGGATGGTGGGGCGCTTTTGTGAAGGTTGCCGTTATTGCGCCTGTTATCGAGGAACTTATCTTTCGTGGCATCGTCCTTCATGGATTACGGAAAAACTATACCGCAACAACTGCTGTGCTGGTTTCCGCTATCCTGTTTTCCCTTTTTCATCTGAATCCCTGGCAAATGCCGGCCACTTTTGTGCTGGGCGTATTGTTGGGCTGGCTGATGATACGAACCAATAATATTTTGCTCACCATTTTGGGGCATTCAATGAATAATCTCATGGTATTGCTCACCGTAACCTACTGGCAAAAAATCAATACCCATGCGATTTACCTGATGAATCCGGGGGACAAACTGATGCTTAGCGGAATGGTGGTTCTCTTTTCACTGATCCTGATTTATCTGAGCACTTTGTGGCCTTTGAGAAAGCGTTTAAAAAAGTAAACATTAAGTTAACTGTATTGTTAAATGTAGAGAAAGCTCAAAGTTATTATGAACTTAATTTCAGAATAAATGATTATATTTAACACTTTAAAAGTTAACAATTAATAAAATAATGATTATGGAAGAATTAAATGTAACATCCATGCCGCGCATCGGGGACCAGGCTCCCGATTTTCTGGCAGACACCTCCTACGGGCCGCTTCAGTTTTCTGATTTCAACAAAGGAAGCTGGGTGGTTTTGTTTTCGCATCCGGCAGACTTTACTCCGGTATGCACCACCGAAATGAGTGGTTTTGCATTGAGACATGATGAGTTCAGGGAGCTGAACACCAAACTGCTTGGATTGAGTATTGACAGCATTCACTCACACATTGCGTGGGTAAGCAACGTGAAGAAAAATACCGGCGTTTTGTTTGATTTCCCGATTATTGCCGACATCGACATGAAAGTATCAAAACTTTATGGCATGTTGCAGCCGAACGAAAGCGAAACCGCCGCAGTGCGTGCAGTGTTTTTCATCGATCCCGAAGGAAAAATCAGACTTGTCATGTACTATCCGCTGAATGTGGGCAGAAACATGGATGAAATCATCCGCGTTCTCAAAGGACTTCAGATTTCCGACAAGCATAAAGTGGCGCTGCCCCTCGACTGGCAGCCGGGCGACAAGGTTATCGTTCCGCCGCCAAAAACAGTTGACGGCATGATTGAACGCGAAGCAAGCGATCTGGAAATGGTTGATTTTTATCTTGCCAAGAAGAACTTATAATTTAAAATTTATAAAACAGTGAAAAGGCGTTGAAGGGTTCAGCGCCTTTTTTGATGGGTAAAAGCAATTCTTTTTTGTAGTTTTACCCGTTAATGGAAAAAAACGCACAGATGAAAGAACATAAAGGAAATATCAGGGAGATAAAAGATTTCGGGCAGGAAGAGTTCGATGCGGTACTGAAACTGTTGCCCCGCCTGGGCGCTGAGGTCAAATTGCCTTCGGAGGCGCACTACCGGCAGATTATAGCATCAGAAAACAGCCATCTTTTTCTGCTTGAAGTGGAAAACGGCGAGATTGCCGGTATGCTGACCATCGGAAAATATTTTTCACCAACCGGGCTGAAAGTCTGGATTGAGGATGTGGTGGTTGATGAAGCTCATGCAGGCAAAGGATTTGGCAGGCAATTGATGCTCCATGCCCTGGATTATGCGGAAAAATTCGGCGCACGAAACATTGAACTCACTTCGCGTCCGGCACGGGTTGCCGCAAATAAACTGTATCAAAGCCTTGGCTTTGAGTTGCAGAAAACAAACAAATACCGGTTTGTAATCAAGCGGGCTTGATTGTGCCCGTTACTGTTTGCCCGGTTTGTCCAATAATTTCAGATACCTGTCGCGTATTGCCTTCAGTTTGTCAATGGTCAGGTTTTCCCGGTAAACCCTGACCATGTCGTTGATTTTCGGGCCCTCATAAAAGTAGGCTGTAGCAGCATCAAAAAACAGCAGGTTTTTTTCATATTTCACCGTTTTTGTCAGCTCCTTGAAGGCTTTCCATTCAATCATCCGGGGAATTAAAAAATAGCCGTGGTGCGGCTGGGACTGATCCACAAACAAATCATCCCCCAACGGACCTAAATAGAAGAACTTTTCTAGTTGGATAGCCCCGGAATCATCGGTAAATTTTTTTGTTTTTTTCTTGAACTGAATCCCCTGATCACGGTAATACTGCTGAATAACACGGATATCACGGTATTGCTTCAGATTCCTGACACGCAGCATCTGAACCGTCTGATTCAAAAGGGTAATCCTTCCGGTTACCACATCAATGGGCTGCCCGAACAACTCCCTGACTTTCAGCGTAGCCCTCGTTATTGTTTCAAAAGTGTGTGCTTCTTCAAGAATCAGATACAAATACCGGGGTTTCTGACCGGAAAGCACATCACAATAATATCCTGAAAACGGCAGAACCGATTCCAGCACACAGGTGTCGGGCATCAGGATGTTGTCATCAATGCAGGCAAGCGGCTCCTCTTTCGTTAATCCGCCAAATCTTTCTATTGTTTTATCGCTTTTCATAGTGGTAAGATTTTGATTATGAAACCATTCTAAATATACGGTTTTTTTACCACAATTTCAAGCAAACTCCTTCAAATCAAAAGATAAAGTCTATTCCAATCATAAAATGCCTGCCGGCCTGCGGAAAATATCCGTCCGTTTTGTATCGTTTTCCTCCCAAAATGTATGAATAGACCCAGGCATTGCTCTCGTACGCTTCATTGAAAATATTGTTTACCTGCACGTGCAGATTCAGTTTTTTGAAGAAACGGGTTTCGATTGAATAATCTGCTTTCAGGTTGTTCACAAACCATGCATTCAGGCTCCGGTCAGTGTCGGAAGTGTTGTCGATGTACTGCCTGCCCACATAGGAAGAGATGAACGCAATTTTCAAATCTTTTACTGGGTCGTAAATAACCTGACTGTTACCGGTGAAGCCGGGCGAAAAAGCAATATCAACCGTTCCCCGCTCAAAACGCTCCTGGCCGCCGGTATCCCAGCTGTCCACGTATTCTGTGAAGTTTTTGATTTTATTCCGGCTGAATGTCGCATTTGCCAGCCACTGCACGTTGCGGGCAATCCGAAGCGCAGTCTGCACTTCTATTCCCCGCCGGTAACTGTCGTCCACATTCACCATGATTGGCCTGCCCGTGCTGTTGATTTCCCCTGTGAGAATCAACTGGTCTTTGTAGGTCATGGAGTAGAAATTGACCGAACCCGAAAATACCGAAGATTTGAAATCATAGCCTAACTCCCAGTCGTGCAGTGTTTCATGCACCGGCTGTTCTTGCGGGTCGGCATCAATATAAGTGGACCGGTTGGGCTCGCGGTTGGCCACGGCAAACGACAGGTAAATATTCTGCCTGCCCGACGGGGAATAGTAAATACCAAATTTCGGATTGAAAAAATTGTGGATATGTTCCTGCGTAACATCATGCAGGTCGTCGTCGTTGCCTTTCAGCGTATAGAATATCTTCCGGAATTGCAAATCGGCAAACAGATTTACTTTCTCGGTTATCTGATAATGCTCCTTTGCAAAAAGGTTGAAATCGGTTTTTAAGCCATTGTTGAAATACCACTGGTGGTTATTCTCAATTTCCACAGGCTGTTTTGCCCAGATGACATTCCCGTAGTGGTCACCGTCATAGCTGTTCCAGCCGCCACCAAAGGTGAAAGCACTCTTCCTTTTGTTGTAATTCAGGGAGAATGTGGTTCCGTAAAAATGGTTGTCCAGCCATTTTCTCTGAATCAGATCGGTGGATGTGATATTTTCCCCGTCAACAACAAGGGGAGGAATCAGGTAATTTTTCAGTTTTCTTTTGTTTTTGAAACTCTCATAATATCCGATTCCCCGGACATAAAATCCGGAAACATTCAGGTTGATTCCCGGACTGAATTTGTGGGACAGAAGCAGTTGATACTGATCCTGCTGATACTGATCCACCTGATTTTCATAATTGTAGAGATTGTAGGTGCGGCTGTTGGAATTCAGCATTTCCTGAGTCTCTTCCGGCGCGTAGTGCCCGTGTTCCTCATAGCGCTTCATGCCTTCGGTATCGTTGTTCAGCCGCACGGACGGAACGCCGTTCCATGCCTGGTACGAAGTTTCGATTCCGGAGAAAATATTAGCTTTCAACACGGTGTTCCCCAAATAATATCCTCCCGAAATAAAAAATGACTTTAAATTGGAAAAGGCGCGGTCCACAAAACCGTCCGAAGTGATTTTGGAAAGCCGGGCATCAAGCGTGAATTGGTCATTGAGCAGGCCGGTTCCGGCAGAAACTGTATTCCTGAACGTATGGAAAGAGCCTGCTGCCGTTTTGTATTCGGCATAGCTCTCTTTTCGCAGTGTGTTGGTCTGCAAGTCAATGGAAGCGCCAAAGGCAGCCGCACCGTTCGACGAAGTGCCGACGCCGCGTTGTACCTGCACATTCTCAACGGATGAAGCCAGATCCGGCTGATCCACAAACAGGGTGCTGTGCGATTCGGCATCATTCAGCGGAATGCCGTTTATGGTAACATTAATCCGGTTCAGGTCGGTGCCGCGGATGCGGAAATTGGTATAGCCAATGCCCGCTCCGGCATCGGAAGTAACCACAAACGAGGGCGTGAGCTGCAGGAGATAGGGAATGTCCTGCCCCAAATTCCGGGTGGAAATTTCCTCCTTGCTGAGGTTTGTGAACGCTATCGGTGTTTTGTCTCCGGCGCGTGTAGCCGAAATGATTATCTCATCGGTCATAATGGCGGAGCTTTTCAAATCCAGGGAAACTTCCTGAACATCAAGAATCTCAACCTTGACTGTTTGTGTCTCAAAACCTATGAAAGAAGCTTTGAGCACATACGTCCCTTTTTTCAGGTCTCTGAACCCGAAACTGCCGTCACTTGCGGACGACACCCCATAGAAAGTGTTCTCAATAACGATACTGGCGCCGGCGAGCGGTTCTCCGTCCCCGGTGATGGTTCCTTTCAGGTGATGTTGCCCCAGTGCAGCAACAACCAGCAACTGCAAAAGCAGTAACAAATTAAAACGTCTCATTTTTAGAAATTTTGGTTATTAAACTAACCAATGGAGTGGGACGAATCCCTTTTGCCCTCCCTTCGCCGGCATTATCCGGATCAGGTTCCGTGGGTATAATCTCAGCCCTTAATTATTGAGCACCCCCATTGCGAAATATCGGTGCAAAGATAAAAAACTTATTTTTCTTTCTGAAGATTTATGCAGGAATTAAAGTTTGAGTCCCGGTTCAATAAATCAACAGCAGCTACCTTTCCATCAGAAATTTTTCAAAAAGCTTGCGGTGTCCGGGGTTGAGCCGGACGGGCTTCATGGTGTTGCTGTCAATGAACAGTCCTTTTTGGTGGCCGGTGGCGCACAACTCCTTTTTTTCATTGAGAAACCTGAACTCCATAATCAGCGAAGCATTGTTTATCTGTGAAATCCAAACCTCCACAGTCAGCCGGTTTTGCAGAAAAAGCGGTTTTTTATACCGGATGCCGGTTTCGGTGAGAATGGGCAAAATTCCTTCTTTTGAAGCGATGTCGGTTACAGGCAACCCAACAGCTTCCAGCAGTTTCACCCGTCCGTTTTCCATCCAGGTAATGTAGTTGACATTATTCACATGTCCTACAAAATCAATGTGATAAGTGTAGATTTGTTCTTCAAAAATCAGTTTCTGCATGTATTAACTATTTTTCTGATTCATGTATTCATCAGTCAGCCTGAATTTTAAATCTGAAAATTTCCTCTTTTTTTCAAGGAAGAACTTCCACATGATGCTTTGCGGATAAATTTCCGCATGGTCAGTAACCATCATCTGCGCTTTCAGTTTTTTTCTTTTCCGGAAAAGGCTGCCCAGATTTTTGTAAAATGAAGCATGGGCTTTGGCCACCGAAAAGAAGCTATTGAAATGAAATCCCGCCAAAAACTTCACAGCTGCAACGCCATCCAAAATCAACCGTGTAAAAAATATCCGGTGAAAGCGCTTTGGCGGAAGATTTTTAAACAACATGAACAGGTTGTTTCTGAAATTCAGGTAATCTTTTTGCGGATTGGCATAAGGCAACGTTCCGCCTCCTAAATGAAACACAACACTTTCAGGCTGATAGGCAACCTTGTATCCCCGGCTTTTGAGCCGCCAGCAAAGGTCAATCTCTTCCATGTGTGCCCAGAAATCACCGTCAAAACCTCCGGCATTTTTAAATGCACCGGCCCTGATGAACATGCACGCCCCGCTTGCCCAGAAAATGGAAGTCGGGCTGTTGTATTGCCCCAGGTCATGTTCGATCCGGTTCAGAATACGTCCCCGGCAAAACGGGTATCCGAACAGATCGATGAATCCTCCGGCTGCGCCTGCATATTCAAACTGATGCGGTTTTTCATAGCTCAGTATTTTAGGCTGAACGGCAACCAGCTTTTCATCACGCTCCAGCATGGAGATGCAGGGGGCCAGCCAACCCGGGGTCACCTCCACATCGGAATTCAAAAGGACAAAATAATCTGCCTCCACCTGTTTCAGCGCCTGATTGTAACCTTCTGCAAACCCGAAATTCTTTTCGAGCCGGATAATTCTGACCTCCGGAAAATTCTTCTGCAGGAAGCCTATTGAATTATCGGTTGAAGCATTGTCGGCAACATAGATTTCCGTTCCCGGAAAATCTGAGTTCCGGATGACGGATGGCAGAAATTCACCGAAAAGTTTTTCTCCGTTCCAATTGAGTATGACAATGGCGATTTTTGACTTTCCGGGCATATAAACAGCTATGAAATAAGGAGTTTGGCAATCGTTGAAGCAAGGTTTTCCTTCGGAAGGACTTCCAGCGCCTTGGTTATTTTCTCTGCTTTTTCCGGATCTTCCGAGTGGAGTAGATTTTCAATTTCACGCATCTGCTTCCCTGTGAGTTCATCATCTAACAGCTCCATGATTTTGAGTTGTTCTTGCTCCTTTTCAGGCAATCCGAGGCTCTCCAGCTCCGTGATGATCGCTTCAAGGATTTCTTCAGCCTGAATTCTCACCGGGTCTTTATCTTTCACCGACCCTCCCGCATAGGTATCACGCAAACTCCAGCTGGAGTAGTCATAATGCAGGTTTTGAATCATTTTCAGTTTCGGGCTTTCCTTTCCGAAAATGCGTTCAAGGAAAATTTCAGTACGATTTTTCCATGCATCCAGATCGAACATTTTATCGTTCAAGCGCTCAATCTGCTCTTTGAGTAAAACAATCTCTTTTTTGGCCATTGGTGAAAATTTAAGTTTTGGTGCAAGTTAAGAAATAACCCTGAATTCATTCCGATAATTATCGGGGTGAACAAAAAAATAGTTATGCGCTCCCAAGGTGCCTGTGAACGATTGCGTAGAACGCATCAAAAAAATTGTTTCCTGCCGCCACCAGTTCACCGCCGAAAAGCCAGTTTTCGCCTCCATTAAAATCGGAAACCCTGCCGCCCGCCTGTTTCAGAATGAAAGCGCCGGCAGCCACATCCCAGGCGTGAAGCGCATGTTCATAAAATCCGTCAAAACGACCGGCAGCCACATAGGCAAGGTCCACGGCAGCAGAGCCAAGCCGCCGCAATCCGCGGGTATAGCGCATGAAATAGCGCATGACGTCAATGTAGTCTTCCACCCTTTCAAAATCATAATAGGGGAAGCCGGTGCCAATCAGGGCATTTTCCATTTTTGTGTTTGAAGAAACGGAAATCTCTTTTTCGTTTAAAAACGCAGGGCTGTTTTTCCAGGCGTAAAACATTTCGCTTTGCCCGATTTCATAAACCACGCCAACGACAATCTCCTCCTCTTCCATCAGGGCGATGCTCACGGAGTGGGGTGCAATGCCGTGAATATAATTTGTTGTTCCGTCCAGCGGATCCACAATCCAGCGGTATTTTTCGCCGGAATGCCCGGCGGTGCCTTCTTCTGTGATGAAACCGCTTCCGGGGATAATTTTCTTCAACGCTTCCACAATTTGTGCTTCCGCAGTTTTGTCCACGTAAGTAACCAGACTTGCCGAGCTTTTCAGCTCCAC
>CAZVAD010000067.1:0-14603 GCA_964624645.1 uncultured Mariniphaga sp. | reverse complement strand
TTATGCCACCGTCCCGGGCCAAACAGCCCACCCGTCCCGTCGAATGTAGCATGCTCCTGTTTTGTAATCCGGTAAACAATCATCAGGCAGAAAATCCGTATTCAATGGCGTTCAGTTCATCCATCACTAACTGGATTCCTGAAAAAGTATCCAGGTAAGAAATAGGTTTTTCACCGCCCATAGCCTGATTTTTGGTATTCAGCCAGTTGTAAAACTTTTCACGGGTTCCGAATACTTTAATCCCCGAATTAAATAACCGGGCAATGTATAATGCCCGCTCAGAAGCGCCGGGTGCAATGAATTGGTTTGGCTCCTTTTCCTGGATTGACCGGGTGGAAATTCGCAGAAACGAACTCAATTCTTTCAGCGTTAACCCGGATTCACGGGCTATAGACAACAGCCTCGATTTTTGGATACCTTTCCGTGCGCCCGTTAAAAAATCTTTTTCCGATATTTCCAATACACTCATGATAAAACGAATTAATTCAGTCAAAGATACGAATAATTTCTCTTTTTATTGATTTGTGATAAAAAAAATGCATACTTGATGCGAAACTGGAATAACTGGACACAATTTCAACCAACTGTTAGAACACAAAATGAATCATTGTTTTTCTGTTTCCTGAGCGTTTCCAAAATTCCATGTCATAACAGTTTGTTCGGACATTTTCTTGCCAGATTGAGAAGAAAAACAAAGTGCTATACAAAAGCAAAATATATGTTGGTGCATTCAGTCAAATTATTAATGTTGAAAAGAAATAATCAATTAGCTATACTGTTTTAACAATACCGGTCTTAATTGTCACGAAATCAGATGATTGCATAACCAAACCTTATTTTCAACACTAAACCTTAGTAACCAACAGCAAAACATCTCAGATGACCTTATTACCTCATTTCCTATGAAAAGAAAAACTATTGTCAATCCCGGAAAAACAATTGCCACCGGATTTATCCGGTGGAGCAAAAACAACAGCCTTCCTACCGGGCTTTAGCCCCAATAGATACCTACATTCAACCCTCCCGAAAGCTTTCGGGGAAGGGTTGCTGGGAAAATTGGGAAATCCCTCTTAACCGGCGGATAAATCCGCCGGCAATAATCAGGGAAATCCTATAATCAAATAAACCTGCACTGAGCCTGCCGAAGTATCCCGGTTCAGACAATTACCGCCGGCAATAGTCAGGAAAATTCAATAATGCCACAATGCTCGATAAAAATCTAACGCCACCCTTCAAAACTTCTTCATTTGAAACTTTTTAGCGGGTTCCCCGTTATACTAATTTATTGTGGAATTTTAAAAAATGTATTATGAACTTTTGTACCAAAAACTGTAAAAATGGCAACGACATCGGATTACTTATCCTTCGTCTGGTCTTCGCAATTGTCCTGTTATACGGACATGGTTTTGAAAAGCTGGGGGTCATTTTCAGCGGACAGGAAATCCAGTTTATGAATCCAATCGGCATCGGGGCAAAATTATCCTTTTACCTTGCCTCATTCGCTGAGGGAATTTGTGCGATTCTGCTTCTGTTAGGATTGTTCACCCGTTTTTCTGCGCTGGTATTAACCCTGAACTTTATTGTAATCTTCATCTTCCACGCCTTTATGGTTGGAGATGGCTTTCCGATTCTGGAGCCCCGTTTCTTTTACCTGTTCTCTTTTATTGCACTGATTTTCACAGGTGGCGGAAAGTTTTCCTTAGATTATTTGCTGCTCCGCCGGAAAGCATAAAAATCCTGTCAGCATTATAAAACTGACGTTATCCGGTTCTCTTTTTACCCTTACTTTTTCAGGAAATGCGGGTATCGAATACAAATAGCTACTGGCTCCGCCAGTAGCTATTTGTATTGAAAAACAGAAAAATCATATTCTCTCAACTATTGATTTGGGCGCTCTGCCATTCAAGACAGAAAAAAATGCCGGAATCAAGCCGCCAGGTTAAATTTTTGTTCAGCTTTTGAAAACTTCAATCACAAAAATGTATATTTAAGCCTTTTACCAATTTCAGGTGATTACCTTTGAATCTATTTAATTTTGATTTATGAATCAAAAAGTTACAGAAATTCTGAAGTATTTCAATCCGGCAAAGCTGAAAAATGACCGCAGGATTGTCGTTTTTATTGTGTGCCTGTTTATTGCAATCACTTTGTGGTTACTGAACGCATTGGGAAAAGATTACTCTGCAACGTTAAGCTATCCCGTTAAATTTGTAAATCCGCCAAAGGAGCTGTTTCTTGCAAATTCACCCCCGTCACAATTAGACCTGAAGGTTCGTGCACACGGATTTACACTCTTGCGCCACAAGCTCACTTTTTCTTTGTCACCCCTTCTGATTGACTTATCTGAAATCAGCCGGAACAATGAAAATTTACTGTCGGAAATAAATATTTCCTCCAACGTGTTGATCAAAAAAATCGATACACAAATCAGCAAGGAGATTTCCATTGATGAGATTTCCCCTCAGTCCATAACTTTGCAATTTGACAATCTGAAATCTAAAGAAGTTCCCGTTTTGCCGGAAATCACAACGGAATTCAAGCCTCAACACTACCTGAACGGCACAATCAAAACCGATCCCGAAAGCATTAAAATCACCGGGCCTGCACATATTATTGACACTATTCACTACCTGAAAACCAATTCCCGTTCTTTCAGCGAGCTGGACTCCAGAACAGAAAAAACAATAGCCATTCTCCATCCCGAAAACACAACGGTTTCCGAAGAAAAAATTACCGTAACATTTCCTGTGGAAAAATTCACGGAAAAAGAAATTTCCCTGCCCGTGAGCATTCTAAACTTCCCGGAAAATGTTGAGTTGAAGCTCTTTCCTTCGCATGTTTCCGTTTCATTTCTGGTGGCATTCAGTGAATACGAAAACATCACGGAATCCAATTTTTCGGCAACCGTTGATTATGCCGAAACCCTTGCGGGAAACAACACGCTTGACGTGGTGGTTGAATCGATAAATCCTTTCATTCAATCCGTTAAGGTTTCCCCTGCTTCTGTTGAATATTTGATTGAAACTGGAAATTAAAACTTTAAAAATGACTTTGACTCTTGGAATAACCGGAGGAATCGGCAGTGGAAAAACAACCGTCTGCAAGGTTTTCAGGCTATTGGGCGCTCCGGTGTTTGAAGCCGATGCTGTGGCAAAAGGCCTGTATGATACAAACCATGAAATCAGGTCGGGATTGATACAATTATTCGGAGAAGCCATTTATACCGAAAAAGGAAATCTTGACCGAAAAAAACTGGCCTCGTTGATTTTCAATGACGACAGGCATCTGGAAAACGTAAACGAACTGGTGCATCCCGTGGTGCGCAAAGAATATCAGAAATGGCTGGAAGAGCACAAAAATGTGCCTTATGTTGTTCACGAAGCAGCGATATTATTTGAAAGCGGATTCTACAAGATGATGGATTTCACCCTGCTTGTTACTGCACCCGAAGTACAGCGCATCCGGCGGGTGGCCGCCCGCGACGGCGTGAGCAGGGAGATGGTTATCCGGCGAATGGAAAAGCAGTGGAGCGAAGAAAAAAAGGCAAAGCTTGCCGGTAAGATTTTGTTAAACGACAACAAGAACCTGATTCTTCCTGAAATTATTAATATTGACAGAAATTTAAAGAAAAATGGGACAATTTGGTAAATGGATCGGCGGCGGTTTGGGATGGGCAATCGGCGGGCCAATCGGCGCCATTTTAGGTTTTGTTTTAGGGACAGTGATTGACCGGAGTTCAACCGGGGTGAAGCCTAACAAAACCACAGGCTATTCCGGACGCACCACCACAGGAGGATACATGATGAGCCTGCTGGTGCTGATGGCTGCCGTTATGAAAGCTGACGGGAAAGTGATGAAATCCGAACTGGATTACGTGAAAAAATTCATGGTTCAGAATTTTGGAGAAACCACAGCTGGCGAAGCAATAAAACTGCTACGCGATCTGCTGAAGCAAAATATTCCGGTAAACGAGGTATGCCACCAGATCAGGCAAAACATGAACTACTCGGCACGGCTGCAACTGCTTCATTTCCTTTTCGGTATTGCCGGCGCCGATGGTCGGGTGGATGAAAATGAACGCCGCCTGATTGAACACATCTCTGCTGAAATGGGAATTTCCTCCAACGATTTTCTCTCCATTCAGGCGATGTTTATCCGGAATTTTGATGCCGACTACAAAATTCTGGAAATTGAATCCGGCGCATCAGACGAGGAGGTGAAGAAAGCATACCGCCGCATGGCCATGAAATACCATCCCGACAAGGTCAGCCATTTGGGTGAAGAGTTCCAGAATGCTGCAAAAGAGAAATTCCAGATGGTTCACCAGGCGTATGAGAACATCAAAAAAGAGCGGAAAATCTCCTGATCATCAAGCGGATTGTGCCTGCTCCGAAGCGGAAATATCCCGGTATTCTGCGATAATCTTTTTTACCTGAGCGGGCGCAACCCGGCCATACACTTTTTCACCGACCATAACCACCGGAGCAAGCCCGCAGGCGCCAACACAACGAAGGCAGTTCAGCGAAAATTTCCCGTCAAAGGTTGATTGTCCCACTTCAACCTTCAACTGTCGCTTGAACTCATTCAGCACCTGCTCGGCACCACGCACGTAGCAGGCTGTTCCCATGCAGATTGAAATAGGAAATTCGCCCTTGGGAATCATGGTGAAAAAGGTATAAAACGTAACCACTCCATATACCTTTGCCACTGACGTATGCAACTCCCTTGCAATCAGTTCCTGCACTTCTGCCGGCAAATAGCCCAACTTCTGCTGCACTTTATGCAATACGTTTATCAATTCGCCTTCTTTATTATTAAATTCAGCACAAACTTCTCTAATCGTCTGAATCGTATTTTCTGAAAGTTTTATTTTCGACATAGCTTCTGTTTTTTTACGTTCTGTCAAAATATGCAGTATGCAACAATTTATGCGCTTTTTCACTCATCGGCCTGCCTAAAAATTCTTCATACAATTTGATGATATACGGGTTTTCATGTGATTTTCGGATGGTTTTGTTCCGGTCTTCCTGATAAATAGCCATCTGGCGCTTTTTCAGGACATCAGCATTTCCATGATGATAGGGCTGGCCGCCGCCGCCGATACATCCACCCGGACAGCTCATAATTTCAATGGCATGAAACTCGCTCTCGCCCGATTCAATCTTTTCCAGCAACTTGCGCGCATTTCCCAATCCGTGGGCAATTCCGATTTTAAACGGAAAATCTCCAAAATCAATGGTAGCCTGGCGAATGCCATCCATGCCACGTAGTTCATGGAAATCAAGCCGCTGCAAAGTTTTGCCGGTATAAAGCTCATAAGCCGTGCGCACCGCCGCTTCAATCACACCGCCGGTGGTTCCGAAAATCACTCCCGCCCCGGTGGATTCGCCCATTGGCGAATCAAACTCTTCATTGGGCATGCGGTCAAAATTGATGTTTGCCAGTTTTATCAATGCAGCCAGCTCCCTTGTGGTGAGCGCAAAATCCACATCCGGATTGTCATTCACCTTGAACTCATCACGGCCGCATTCGTATTTTTTGGCTACGCAAGGCATGATGGAAACCACCACCAGGTCTTCGCGCTTAATTCCCAGCTTGCCGGCAAAATAAGTTTTGGCAATACTGCCGAACATTTGCTGCGGGGAGCGCGCTGTGGAAGGAATATCCATAAGTTGCGGAAACTGGTGCTCAAAAAACTTCACCCATGCCGGACAGCAGGAAGTGAGCACAGGCAGCTTCACGGTTGTGTCTCCTTCCAGAAAGCGCGAAAGCCTGTTCAGGATTTCAGTTCCCTCTTCCATGATGGTCAGGTCGGCTCCGAAATCGGTGTCGAAAACATAGTCGAAACCAAGCCTGCGCAGCGATGAAACCATTTTTCCGGTGACCAGCGTTCCCGGTTCCATGCCAAACTCTTCGCCCAATGCTGCGCGCACTGCGGGAGCCGTCTGAACAATCACCGTTTTTGACGGATCGGAAAGCGCCCGCACCACTTGTGCGGTGTGGTCCACTTCAGTCAACGCGCCGGTGGGACAAACGGCAACGCACTGCCCGCAGTAGGTGCAGACCGAGTGGTCGAGATTCATCTCAAAAGCGGGCGAAACCACCGCGTTGAATCCGCGGTTGATGGCGGAAAGCACGCCCACCGTCTGCACTTCATTGCACATCATCTCACAGCGGCGGCACATGATGCACTTATCCACATCGCGAATGATAGCGGGCGAAGTATCTTCCCGGTAGGTTGACTGTTCGCCCTTGTAATGAATCTCCCGGATTCCCAGGTGATGCGCCATGTCCTGCAATTCGCACTTCCCCGATTTGGCGCAAATCAGGCAATCGGCAGGGTGGTCGGAAAGAATAAGCTCAAGAACCGTCTGGCGGGCATTAATCACCCGGATGGAATGTGAATTGATCTCCATGCCTTCACTTACATCCGTGCAGCAGGCAGGCGCCAGATTTCTTCGCCCTTTCACCTCTACAACACAGATACGGCAGCCTCCGGGCTTATTCTCGATGTTCAAATCATCAAGTTTCATGTGGCACAGCGTGGGAATATGAATTCCCGCACTTGATGCAGCTTCAAGAATAGTAATCCCTTTTTTAACAACCAACGGTTTATTATCTATAGTCAAATGTACTGTTTCCATCTGTTTAAATTTTTCCTATGAAAGAATAATTGCATTGAATTTACACTTTTCGTAGCAGTCGCCGCATTTGATGCACAACGACTGGTCGATGTAGTGCGGTTGCCTGCGTTCGCCGGTTATGGCGCCCACCGGACAATGGCGGAAGCAAAGTGTGCACCCGGTACAAAGGTCTTCGATAATATCGTATCGCAACAGCGCCTTGCACTGCCCCGAAGGGCATTTCTTATCAATCACATGCGCCAGGTATTCATTTTCAAAATTGGCAATGGTTGATAAAACGGGGTTCGGGGAAGTTTGCCCCAACCCGCACAGCGAAGTATCCTTAATCACGTTGCTCAGTAGCCTGAGCCGTTCAATATCCGACTCTTCGCCGTTGCCGTTGGTGATTTTTTCAAGGATTTCGTGAAGTCTCTTATTCCCGATCCGGCAGGGAGTGCATTTCCCGCAGGATTCTTCTAATGTAAATTCCAGATAAAATTTGGCAATCCCCACCATGCAGTCGTCTTCATCCATCACAATCATTCCGCCCGAACCCATC
Source organism: uncultured Mariniphaga sp. (assembly GCA_964624645.1). Taxonomy (GTDB): domain Bacteria; phylum Bacteroidota; class Bacteroidia; order Bacteroidales; family Prolixibacteraceae; genus Mariniphaga. Next base: position 7,421 of record CAZVAD010000067.1, on the reverse strand, counting down.
ATTGAGCCGGCAGCCAGCAGATTGTCAAAATCAATGGGAGTATCCAGAAAATCTTTGGTGAGGCAACCGCCCGACGGCCCGCCGGTTTGAACCGATTTAAATTCCCTGCCATCCTTGATGCCTCCGCCAATGTCATAAATCACTTCACGGAGGGTTGTTCCCATAGGCACTTCAATCAGCCCCACATTGTTGATTTTTCCGGCAAGCGCAAAAACTTTTGTCCCTTTTGAATTTTCAGTTCCGATTTTATTGAACCAACCGGCGCCTTTGTTGATGATTACCGGAATATTTGCAAATGTTTCCACATTGTTCACGTTGGTGGGTTTTCCGAGATAGCCCGAAACGGATGGGAACGGCGGCTTGAAAGTGGGTTCACCCCGAAGGCCTTCCATGGAGTGGATCAGCGCTGTTTCCTCGCCGCACACAAAAGCTCCGGCGCCAAAACGGATATCAATATCAAAACTGAAGTCCGTGCCCAAAATATTTTCTCCGAGCAAACCATATTCTCTTGCCTGCTCAATGGCGGTGGTCAGCCGGTTGATTGCCAGAGGGTATTCTGCCCGGATATAGACCAGCCCTTTGTCGGCGCCGATGCAATAGCCGCAAATTGCCATCGCTTCAATCACAGAATGCGGATCGCCTTCCAGAATGGAACGGTCCATGAATGCGCCCGGGTCGCCTTCATCGGCGTTGCAAACCACATATTTCTGGTCGGATTCGGTCTGGCGGGTAATTTCCCATTTCAGTCCGGTGGGAAAACCGCCGCCGCCGCGTCCGCGCAATCCCGACTCCTTGATTTCGGCAATGGCCTCTTCCTGCGTGAATTCCGTCAGGCATTTTCCCAGCGCCATGTAGCCATCCCGTGAAATATATTCATCAATTTTTTCAGGATTGATAAAACCGCAGTTTCGCAGGGCAATCCGGAATTGCTTTTTGTAGAAATCCATTCCTGCCGACTCACTGATCACTTCTTTCGTAACAGGATTCTTGTACAGCAGCCGTTTCACCTGACGCCCCTTCACCAGATGCTCTTTCACAATCTCCTCGGCATCGCCGGGTTTCACGCCTACATAGAATGTATTATCGGGCAGCACTTTCACAATCGGGCCTTTTTCGCAGAAGCCGAAACAGCCGGTAAACAGTACCTGCACCTCGTCTTCAATGCCCACTTCTTCAATCCAGCGGCACAATGATCTTTTGATTTCATCACTTTCGGCTGCTTTACAGCCGGTTCCGCCGCAAATCAGTAAATGAATTCTGTAGTCAATCATATGTTGTCTGTATTTAATCGTCTATTGATTTAAAAGTCAATGGGAGCATGCCGTCAATAAGTTCTCCGCGTTTGATGTAAACATCAATGATTTCCCGGCCTTTCTGATTGTCCACATAGCCAAAAATAACCGGTTCTTTTCCGGGCAGAATAACTTCAACGGTGGGTTCGGCGTAGCAATATCCCATGCAGCCGGTTTGCGTAACTATGGCATCAATAGCCTGCAATTCAAGCTCATCCATAAAATACTTCATGGTTTCCCTTGCTCCTGAGGCAATTCCGCAGGTTGCCATGCCCACTTTCACCTGCACCACCTGTTCCGGGTGGCTGCTGTTTTCCCGCAGTTTGATTTTGTGCTGAACCTCCTCCTTGATTTTTCGAAGATCTGCCAATGTTTTGATTTTTGTCATAGTTGAAATTTTTGGTTTTCCTATTTTCTTGCTCTTATTTCTGAAATATTACTTTCAATCAACTCCTCAACAGCCTGTCTCACTTCCTTGTGCCGGAGTGAAACTCCACCCAGCATTTCCAGCACATCTTCCGAGTCAGCGACAAACAGTTCCCCATCCGCACTGTGCCGGTATATCAGACGGATTCCGGGATTGCCGGCCAGGGTAAGATACCAGATTTCCCCGACATTTCCCAATGGCGGCCTGTCCAAATGGTCAAACTGAAAAACAGCCTGAACTTTCGTGCCTTCTCCCGGCTTCGATTCAATCCGGAAATTACCGCCTGCCCCTTCGGCTTTCTGTTTCAAAAGCGGCAATCCCAGGCCTACTTTCCGTGTTTTCCGCGAGGTAAAGAACGGGTTGGCTGCCTCCTCCAAAACTTCTCTTTCCATCCCGCAGCCGTTATCTGTAATTTTTAAAGTAAAAAGGTTGTTTTTTCGATCTTCTTCAACTATTATTTCAATTTTAGTTGCCCGGGCGCGAACCGAATTCTGAACGATATCGAGTATATGATCCGATAAGGTTTTCATGGCCATTCACAATATCTGTTTTCCTGCCGGTTCAAAGCTTTCCTTATTTCCGGGAAACTTATCTTCTTCATATTAAAAACCGTATAAATTTCGCCAATTTGTTCGGGATAATGGGCATCCGAACTGCGAATAACTGTTGATAAATTAACTTCTTTATATGTTTTTTTGATATTTTCCAGAGAACCGTATTTTGAAAGGTCCAGCGCATCAAATTTAAGTCCGGGCGGAATGAACCCCAGCTGAGCCAAAATGCCGTTTGCCGGGCGGTCTATATGGGCAGGAATAAAAATTCCATTCAGGCTGTAAACATATTCCTGGATAGTCTCTATGCCAACCCTAAGCGCTGCAGGCAAAAAATAAGAGACCATCTCCAGAATGTTTTCCTCTTCATCAATCACAGGCTGGTAACCGAATTTTTCATCCGAATGGGGAATCCGCGTAATGTTTTCCTCAATAAAAAGCTGAAACCGGGCAAGCTGTTCCGGCAGTTCAAAAAACACCAGGCAATGCACCTCTTCCTTAGTTGTAATTTCAGCGCCGGTGAGCGCATAAATCCCTGCTTCTCCCGCAATTTTTCGAACGAGAAGCCCGTGCTTTGTCGAATTGTGATCGGTGATGCCGATAATGTCCAGCCCCTTCTCCCTGGCTTTTTGCACAATGGTGTGCGGAGTCATTTCCAGACTTGCGCAGGGTGACAACAAAGTATGAATATGCAGATCGCCCCTGAATTTATTCATATTTTCATCCTTTTCCGAAACCACCAAAAGCATTCGTTTTCAGTCCATCATTCAGCATTCAGTCCGGCATACAGCTTTCCGGCCATTTCAAAAGCGCTCAGTTCGGTTCCCAGCAGCGGAATATGCTCTTCCCGGCTTTTTTCAAGCGAATCCTCATCGGGCGCAAGCCCTTTGACGAAGATAACGCCGGCCAGGTCTTTCAATGAGGCAATGGCCACCACATTCTGATGCGTCTGAAGGGTGATCCATATTTCATTTTCGCCGGCATTACCCATGACATCGCTCAGCAAATCAGAAACATAACCTCCGGAAACTTCATTATCAAGCCCCTGTTCTCCAGAAAATACTTTCAAGCCAAATTTTTCAACCAGTTCAGAAACTTTCATTCCGACCTCCTTTTTTATTGTAATCAGCCTCAAAACGCTTAACTCCCCAAATTCTATAAAGGGATTCATAAGCTTTTTCAGGCTTGAGTTTTTGTTCGCCAATATATTTGTTCTGCAGAAAGACACAGTCGAGCATCCGGGCTTTGCCCTGCACAATATCTTCTGCCAGCGCATGGCAGTTGGGCGCTCCGCAACCTCCGCAGTCGATGCCCGGCAACCGGCTAAAGACCACGTTGATTTTCTGCATTTTCCTGATTGCTTTCGTTCTGTCCCTGTCAAGCACAAACACCGGCTCGGGGTCAATCGAGCCTGCAACCAGCAGGCGCTTCACAGCTTCCTTGTCAAAATCAGCGGGTTCAGCCCGGGCAGCTCGCGGATAATTTGCCGCCCGCTTCTGAAGCCGTTCAACCGTGAGGAAACGGTTGCCTGAGAGCAGGATTCCGCCGGCGCATCCCAGATTGCAGGATTTCAGTTCCAGAAAATCCAGCTCCGGGACATCTCCGCTTTCCAGCCGTTCTAAAAACCGCACCACATTATGGATGCCGTCAATAGCCATGGATTTTTTCCTGAACCACGAAGATTCGCCCCTTGGCAGGCTCCACAAGATACCTTCCCGGCTCAAATATTTCCGGCTGGCAGAAAAGTCAGCCTGCGGCTGTGCCGGAATCAGCTTCATCACACGATTGTACAACTCCTTCATGCTGATTGTTCCGGTAACGATGGATTTCTCCTCCGCAACGGGCTGTTTTACGGCAACCAGCTTTGCCGAACAGGGCGAAACATAGAAAATCCCGATTTCTTCCCGCCGCGCGCCTTTTTTCATTAGTTGGGAAATTGCAAAATGAGCTGCCAGATCATGCGGCGCTTTTCTTTTGGATATATTCCCCGTCAATGACGGGTATTTACACTGGATTAGCCGCACCACAGCCGGACAAAAAGATGAAATCAGCGGACCGTCTGAAACTTCTTTCCGGCTCTCCCTGATGGATTCCATCAGCCATTCTGCGGGCTGCTCCACTTCAAAAATATGGGTAAATCCCAATTTCAGCAACGCAGCATAGATTTGGTCTTCGGAATATTTCTCCGAAAACTGACCAACAAAAACAGAAGGAAAAAGCACCACGCGATAGGGATAAGACGCAATTTGCCGGAGGCTGTCATGGATAACACAGATAGCGTCAACCGGGCAGGCACGCAGGCAATTTCCGCAATCCACGCACCGCGCTTCGTCTATCACCGCTTTTCCGCCGACAACACGAATGGCTTCCGTAGGACAAATTTTCATGCAGTGCGTACATCCGAAACATTTTTCGGTATCTACCTTCAGCGCATGATATTTTGTCGTTCCGTTCATAAATAACTACATGTGAAAGTTAAGATTGTCCCCTCGCCCACCTCACTTTCGATATTCAGTATATCCACATTTTTTTCAATGTTCGCCAGTCCCATTCCTGCCCCGAATCCCATCTCCCGGACTTTTTTGGAAGCCGTGGAAAATCCGGGCTGCATGGCCTGTTTAATATCGCTGATGCCCGGGCCGCGGTCAGAAATCACCACTTTGATTTCATCCTGACCGATAAATGCTTCAATCCGGCCTTCCCAGGCATGCGCAACAACATTCACTTCGGCTTCATAAGCTGCCACCACGATTCGTTTGATGTTTTTCGAATCAACATTTAACTTTTTAAGAACTTTTTTTATCTGGCTCGATGCTTTTCCTGCATTGGAAAAATCGCCTCCTGCAACATGAAAAGCCAGGTCAAGTGTCATATCAGTAAACTGCTTTTAAACCCTTTGAAAACAAAATTCCACTGGCTTTATAAATTGACAACGGAGTTTCCATGATAATCAGCCCGTTTTCATTGGCCAGTTCAATCATATCGGGGGTAGCCTGTTTTCCGCGGGCAAGCAGCACTGCGCTGATGTCTGCCATTTCCGCCGTGCGCACAAGCTGCACATTGGCAAGCCCCGTAATGAGTAAAATATTATCTTCGTCAAGCGTGAGCACATCGCTCATCAGATCGGAACTGAACCCTTTTTCAATTTTGCGTTCATCTATTGCGTGTCGCGAGACGATGCGGGAGTCTGTGTATTTTAGAATTTCACTTATCTTCACGGCAAAGTATTGAAATTTGGTTGAATATTTTCTCACAAAGATAAGATAACAATCCGTCCTCAATGTAACAATTATTACTAAATTCCGCTTTTTAAATAATTTAAAATGAGTGTAAATAACGATTTATTCCTTATTTTTCGCAGAAGTTTTAATTCCTAAAAAACCAGAAAATGATCTACGACAAAAAATCTTTCATGTCCGGTTATATTGATGACCCTGAGTTTTACCAAAAAGTTTTCGATTCGTTGCCGATTCCCATTTTCTGCCGGGATCTGAATGGGGTTTACCAGATGTGCAACAAGGCGCATGAGGAGTTTACCGGCAGAAGCCGGGAGCAGACCATCGGGCAATCGGTGTTTGATGTGCATACCCGGCACATGGCTGAAATGTATTATGACAAGGATCAGGAACTAATTGCCAACCCGACTGTACAGACCTACGAAACCGAAGTTCACCGGCTGGATGGCTCGCGGATAGATGTGGTGCTGAACAAAGCCGTCATAAGAAACAATGACGGGGAAATTACTGGAATTGCAGGTTCGATCAATGACGTTACCAAGCTGAAAAAAACCGAAAAACGCCTTGAAAAAGCGCAGGAATCCATGGAAATTTCATCCCACATGCTCCATAAAATCAACATGGGTATTCTGATGATGGATCATAACAACCGGGTGGTGGATGCCAATGAAGCCTTTGCCCAGCTCATGGGGGAAGAAATCAAAGAGCTTTACGAAACCATTTCGGGGCTGGAGGGCGCTGACGTGAGAGGACTTGTGCCGGATGTGATTTTCAAAATGCTTTCGAGCATTCTGGCTTCAGGCGAAGATATGCTGGAGCGGGACATCAAATTCAGCAACAGGCTGCTCCATGTGTCGGTGGTTACGCTGTACAAGCAAAAGGTTGTCGGGGCAGTTATCCGGGATATGTCAGCTCCGCTGCTGGTGCGCGATGAAATCATCAACCGTGCCGAGCGGATAAAAATTCAAAACATTGATACCGTTCAAAAAATTGCCCGCCTTCTGGGAGAAAATGCAGCAGAAACGGAAGAGCTGTTAAATTCAATCATTCAATCCTACAGATATGATGACGACCACTAACGGCAGCTATCACGTGGAAATCAACGTTCAGCAGAAGCGGCCAAAAGGCGAGATCGCTTGCGGCGACGTGTTCATGTCCGATATTTTCAGGGAAGAGGGCCGGACAATCCTTGTTCTGAGCGACGGCATCGGGCATGGAATAAAAGCCAACGTTCTTGCCACACTGACTGCAACGATGGCATTGAAATACACCCGGTTTCATACAAAACCGGAAATTTCCTCGCAGATTATCATGGAGGCGCTCCCCAAAAGCAGCGACGGGAAAGAGAATTACGCCACTTTCACCATCATCGAAATTGAAACAGACGGCCTGGTACGGATAATCAACTACGACAATCCTCCGGTTCTGATTATCAGAAACGGCGAGATGTATCAACCGAAAGAACAGGAGCTGAAAGTGCGTGGCCGGGAAAATATCGGGAAGCTTCTGCGCTCACGCGAATTTACCGCCCGCAAAGAGGACCGTCTTGTCTTTCTCTCCGACGGAGTGGTGCAATCGGGACTTGGGAACAAGCGCTATCCCCTGGGCTGGGGCATTGAAAATGTTACCGATTTTGCGCTGAATCAGGTCAACCGGATGGAAGACATATCCGCTGCCAAACTTGCACGGAAAATTGTGAATCAGGCCAGCATCAACGACAATTTTGAAGTGAAGGACGACACCACTTGCGGGGTGATTTATTTCAGGGAACCGCGGAAACTGATGCTGATTACCGGGCCGCCGTTCTACAAAATAAAAGATTATGATTTTGCCGACCGCATCAAGAGTTTCAACGGCAAACGAATCATTTGCGGAGGAACAACTGCTGAAATTATCGGGCGCGAACTGGGCATTG
>CAZVAD010000066.1:13593-14665 GCA_964624645.1 uncultured Mariniphaga sp. | reverse complement strand
ATGGCGATGATTTGCTGCCATCGTTGCGGTTGTTGCCATTTTGTGAAGACACATAAATCTCTTTGGAGCCTTTCGGGATTTGGCTTTGTGAAGCCGCTACCCCACCCGGTGCAGCAGATGATTTCCCACGGGCAGCGCTGCCTGCGCCTCCTGAAATCACACCGGAAACACCCTTGTCTAATTTTCTCTCGGCATCGTCCAGCGCTTCACGAGTCTCTCTTGACGATTTCTCTTTAATCTTTTGTTCCACCTGTTGCTCGGCAGATTTTTTAATCTGATTGCCCAGCTTGTTCAGGTTGATTTGTGCTTCTGCAGCACCCTGCACGAAAAGTGCAACTACTAAAAAAACGATAAACTTTTTCATCTCTGTATTCTTTGATTAATGATTAAAATTTAAATTTCTTTCTCTTGTAACTGGTTTTCCTTTTCATTTTTGATTTGCTTTTTTCTCACTTTCTCTTTCCAGAACAGTGATTCGCTCGTCGATGATTTCCAGTACCTGATCATAGGTAAGCACCGGTTTGACGTAAACTACTTTGCCTTTTTCCTTATTTTCAGTTTCAGTTTTTTTCGCCATAACACAATCTTCTGGTTAATGAATCCTTTCGGTTAATCTTTCATTGCGAAAAGAAGTTTCTGCAAATATCGGGTATAAAGGAGGTGGGGTGTTAGCCTTTGCGGGGCAAAAAACTGGACTTGCGGCGCATAATGCAAAAAGCAATTAGCATTTGCGGCGCATAATTTCAGGCTAATATATTGATTTGTAGGGTTTTAATTGTGCTAATGTGGTTTCTGGTGCGAATAGGGTATTTGTTGGTGGTGGCTTCGTGCCGATAGTAACCGGCATCAGCCACCGACAGCTATGAATTTCCTCATTTATTCAACTCTCCCAAAAACTTTCAGGAGGAACGAGCAACAAACCTGTCTGAATCTGAAAGACCAGATAGCGTTTAGATAAAATAATCCCAAAGGGATTGAATGGGAATAGCACGGCATGGAATGCCATGTAGGATATGGCGGATTAGCAGGCAACCCGGAGGGCGTTGAATGGGATAGGTTGTTTATGTTCAGC
>CAZVAD010000066.1:0-13493 GCA_964624645.1 uncultured Mariniphaga sp. | reverse complement strand
CGGATTAGCAGGCAACCCGGAGGGCGTTGAATGGGATAGGTTGTTTATGTTCAGCTCCTGTAGAGTTGCTTATTATCATGTCTTCCTTTTCTTCTTTTTGGCTGCCGGAAAGAGCACATTGTTCAGAATGAGCCGGTAGCCCGGTGAGTTGGGATAGAGATTCAGGTCGGTGGGCGGATCGCCCACCAAATGGCGATAATCTTCCGGATCGTGGCCGCCGTAGAAAGTCCAGAAGCCCTTTCCTCTTTCTGCATGAATGTAGCGCGCTTCGCGTGCCGGTTTGTTTTCGCCCAATATCAGCACATTGGGTTTGATCACTTCCGAGCGGAAAGCTGTGGTTTGCCCCATGAATCCTTTGATCATGTTCCGGTGATTCTGGCACAACATGGTTGGAATCGGGTCCCATTTTGCAGAAAATTCAAACAGGGTGAAGTAATCATTCTCCCGGATGACATTGCGCGTATTGGTGGCGTCAATGTCAGAAAATTCGTAAATGTTCGGGTCCATTTCGAGCTTGAAGTTTTCAAAGGCAAATGTACGTGAAAAGTCAAGCTTTTCCTGTGCATCCGGGTCGGCGGGATCGCCGTCGAACATGGGGCCACAAATGTCCACACCGCTTGCTGCGCGCGCAATATCATAGGTGTCGGTGGCCGCACACATGGCAAACATGAATCCGCCGTTGAGCACATACTTGTCCATTTCACGGGTGACCATCTCCTTCATTTCGGAAACTTTCAAAAATCCCAGTTTTTGAGCCAACGCCTGATTTATATTCACATCCTGCTGATACCAGGGCATGTGCTGGTAAGTTCTCCAGAACTTCCCAAACTGACCTGTGAAATCCTCGTGATGCAGATGCAACCAGTCGTAGTCCTTTAATTTTCCCTCTATGATTTCCTCGTCATAAATTTTGTCGTACTCAATTTCTGCATAAGTAAGCACCAGCGTTACGGCATCATCCCAGGGCAGTTTGTTGGGCGGCGTATATACTGCAATCTTAGGCGCTTTGTTCATGCTCACCGCATCCTGATTGACTTCCGGCCTGGCAATCTCATTCAGGATAGCCGACGCCTGCGCATCGGTGATGGCTTCAAAAGTGACTCCCCGGACAACACATTCATTTTGAAATTCAGGATAATGCTGCATCAGGAAGCTGCCCCCGCGGTAGTTCAGCAGCCATTTGACTTCCACATTTTGCTGAAGCACCCAATAGGTGATGCCATAGGATTTCAGGTGGTTTCGCTGCGAATCGTCCATGGGGATGAGAAGCTGAATAGCCTGCGCCTGCATGAAAAACAGGCAGAACATACTGAAAAACAGAATTTTATGCCGCATTTGTGTTTCCTTTATTGTTTGTTAAAACCACAACAAAGGTAATAAGTTTACAGAAAATCAGAACGGCACGGAATCGCTGCTCCCCTCTTTGTCGAATCCCGAATTGGAGTATATCCCGGCGCCTGCCGTTTCTTCCTGTTCGTCGTTCATTTTGGAACCGAAGGTTACAGAGCCTTCGCTGCCCGGATACCCATCCTGAAAACCGGTTTCCATATCGCTGAATTTTGCCAGTTCACTTTTGAATGCCAGATGCACATCGCCGGTGGCGCCGTTACGGTGTTTTGCAATAATGATCTGAGCCACTCCCAGCAGGGAGTTCCCCTGCTCATCCTCGGTGATGTGGTAGTATTCGGGACGGTGAATAAAAGCGACAATGTCGGCATCCTGTTCAATTGCCCCCGATTCGCGCAGGTCGGACAACTGCGGGCGTTTCCCCTCGCGCGACTCCACGGAGCGGTTCAACTGCGAAAGTGCAATAATGGGAATATTCAGCTCCTTGGCAATCGCTTTCAGCGACCGTGAAATGGCGCTGACTTCCTGCTCGCGGCTTCCGCGGGTGTCGGTGCCGGCTGTCATCAGCTGCAGGTAGTCCACAATTACCACATCAATATTGTGCTGGATTTTCAATCGCCTGCATTTGGCACGAAACTCAAAAATGGAGAGTGCAGGCGTGTCGTCTATGAAAAGCGGCGCTTTTTCCAAAGCTGAAATTTTATGGTTCAGGTGCTCCCATTCATAATTTTCGAGGCGCCCGGTTTTCAGTTTGCTGCTGTTTAGCCCGGTTTCTGCCGAAATGAGCCTGTTTGCCAACTGTACGGATGACATTTCCAGTGAAAAAATAGCGGTGGCGCAATTGTGGTCCACGGCCATATTGCGCGCCATACTGAGCACAAATGCGGTCTTCCCCATAGACGGACGGGCTGCCACAATGATGAGGTCGGTTTTTTGCCATCCGGAAGTAATCCGGTCCAGCGCCGTGAACCCGGAGGGGGCGCCGCTCAGCCCGTCATCACGCTGGCGCGCTTTTTCAATCTGAATGATCGCCTCATTGAGCACCGGCTTGATGGGGAGCGTCTCTTTTTTAATGTTTCGCTCGGCAACCTGAAACAGTGACGATTCGGAAAAATCTATCAGGTCATCCACATCCATGGTGTCGTCATAGGATTTCGCCTGAATTTCCGAAGATACCCGTATCAGTTCGCGCTGAATATATTTTTGCGCAATAATCCGCGCATGAAATTCGATGTGCGCTGCCGACGCCACCCTGCGTGTGAGCTGTGTGATAAAAGCCGGCCCGCCCACCTTATCCAGCTGCTCGCGGTCTTTCAGTTCCTGGGTAACCATCAGCAGGTCAATGGGCTTCTCATTGCCCGACAGCTCCTTGATGGCTTCAAATATCTTCTGGTGTTCTTCCTTGTAAAAACTTGTTGTGTCAAGAATGTCGGCCACTGTAACATAAGCGTCGCGTTCCAGCATCAGCGCACCCAAAACCGCCTCCTCCACTTCAATGGCCTGTGGCGGCAGTTTGCCATACTGTGCGTTGATTTCGTCAATGGTTAAACCGGTCTGGCGCTTGCCTTGCGGGGTTGGTTTTTTTGTTCTTTCAGTTGCCATTTTTATTCAAATTTTCCTTTTTTTCTAATCAGCCTGCTAAATTATAAATAATGAATGGCAGAACAGCATTTAATAATCACAATTTATAAAACCTTTCAAAAAAGGATATTCACAATTGTTTATTTATTTGCATCAAGCTTATCTTCAATCACTTCCGTGATAACATCCATCAAGGTCAGTCCCATTGCACGGATTTGTTGCGGAATAAAACTGGTGGCGGTCATTCCCGGCGTTGTGTTCACCTCAAGGAAATAGAATACATCTTTATTCAGAATGAAATCAATTCTGGCAATTCCCGAGCAGCGGCAATGGTTGTAAATTTCCGAACTGAGTTGCTGGCATTTTAGAAACAGATTTTCCGGAAGCCGCGCCGGAGTGATTTCCTGAGTGGCGCCGGGGGTATATTTGGCTTCATAGTCGAAAAATTCATTTTTTGGAATGACTTCGGTAACCGGAAAAACAATGGTTTTATCCTTGATTTTCACCAGTCCGCAGGTGTATTCCGTTCCTTCGATAAACTCTTCAATCAGCGCTTCGTTGCTTTCCTCCCACGCTTTTTCAAGGGCAGGCAGGATTCCGGCCTCTTCTTTCACCTTGGTGATGCCAAAACTTGAACCGCCGGCATTGGGTTTTATAAAAAGAGGCAATCCCAGTTTTTCAACAATTTCACGGGGCGCAATTTTCTCCGGTTTTTTCACCAGAATTGATTTTGCCATTTTAATTCCGAAACTTTTCAGGTAATTGTTGCAGAACCATTTATTGAAAGTGAGCGACGATGCGTAGGTATCGCTGGTGGAATACGGGATTTTCAGCAAATCGAAATAGCCTTGCAGGATGCCGTCTTCGCCCGGTGTGCCGTGGATGGTGATATAGGCAAAATCAAACCTGATTTTTTCGCCGTTCAGCAGGAAGCTGAAATCCGACTTATCCACCGGGGCAACTTCTTTTCCGTTTTGCACAACCTGCCAGTTTTTTCCCTTCATCTGAACCAGCCAGGGCGTGAATTTGGCGGGGTCAATGGCTGCAAACACGTTTGCGCCGCTTCTGACGGACACTTCAAACTCCGACGAATCGCCGCCGGCAATCACTGCTATGGTTGGTTTTTTCTTCATCTGCTGGCTATATAATTTTCCCATTTTTCAATAACTGTTGCCATATCCCCCGGCAATTCGGAGTCAAACAGCATTTTTTCGCCCGTCAGCGGATGCTCAAAGCACAGTGTTTTGGCATGCAATGCCTGACGGGGCAGCAATTTAAAACAATTTTGCACAAACTGTCTGTATTTACTGAAAGTCGTTCCGCGCAGAATCTGGTCACCGCCATAAACTGCATCGTTAAAAAGCGGATGCCCGATGTGCTTCATGTGAACGCGGATCTGATGGGTACGCCCGGTTTCCAATCTGCATTCCATGAGACTGACATACCCGATCCGTTTCAGCACGGTATAATGTGTTACTGCCGGTTTCCCGTGTTCCCCGTCGGGGAAAACCGTGAAAACCTGCCGGTTTTTCAAACTGCGGCCAATGTTTCCGGTTATGGTTCCGCGGTCATCTTTCACGCCCCCCCACACCAGCGCCTGATAGCGCCTTTCTACGCTTTTGTCAAAAAATTGCAGCGCCAGTCTGTTTTTTGCCGTTTCGGTTTTTGCCACCACCAGCAGTCCCGAGGTCTCTTTGTCTAACCGGTGCACAAGCCCCGGACGGAGATCGTCGGTGTTGAACACGGGCAGGTCTTTATAATAATAAGCCAGGGCATTCACCAGTGTTCCCGAATAATTCCCGTGCCCGGGATGCACCACCAATCCGGCAGGTTTGTTGATCACCACAAGCTGATCGTCTTCAAAAACAATGTTCAGCGGAATGTCTTCGGGAATAATTTTAAACTCCCGCCGCGGATAGTCCATCATAATGCGAAGGTCATCGCCGGGTTTCACTTTATAGCTGGATTTCACGGGACTGCCATTTGCCAGAATATTCCCCTGTTCGGCAGCAGCCTGAATTCTGCTCCGGGAGGCATTGTCAATGCGATTGGAAAGAAAAACATCAATTCTTATGGGGGATTGCCCGGGGTCAACGGTCAGCTGAAAATGCTCATACATCTCTTCATTTTCCGCCTCTTCATGCTCAAGCAGATTTTCTTCCATTTTTAGTCAGATTCTGTTTCCGGGGTTTCATCTAACTTTTCCGGGTCAATGGTAACCCAGAGGTCAACCGAGGAACCAAGCAGCACCACCGGCGATGATTTGGGATTGGGACGCTGTTTCCAGATTCTGGCATTCAGCGAATCTTCTTTTGAAAAAACGGAAGCGTCGTAAATGATAACTCCGGTGCCCAACACGGAGGAATCCAGAATGTACAGTGCATCTTCCACGGTCCGTCCCGTCAAATCGGGCAAAAGGGTGGTATGGGTTCCGGTTTGCCTGCCAACAACCAGGTCGATCCGGCTTCCCTTCGGAAGTTGTTTCCCACGAAGAATATCCTGTGTATTGAATTGCGCTTTCAGCACCAGATTGTTAAATTCCGACGGATGGTAGGTGATGTTTCCGATGAGCATCCCCGAATTTTCGATGAGCACCTGCGCCTGGCGGAGTGAAATATCGGTAAGTTTCGGGAGAGTCACCATTTCCTGATGAACGGAGTTGATGGTGAGAAAAATGGTGCGGTTCTGCTTCACGCCGTGTCCCGGGCGCGGAACCTGGTCCACAACGGCGCCGGGCGCAGCATCGTCCATGTAGAGTGAATCAACCACTTCTACTTTCAACTGACTGCGGGCAGCTATCTTTCCGGCTTCGGCAGGAACCATTCCCGTAAAATCAGGAACAGGTTCAGATTGCCCGTGGCGGGTATATTTTTCCAGGCCTTTCATCGCAACAAACAGCAAAACAATGAGCAGAATTACTGCAAGGACGAGTTGAATAAAAAAAGTCCGGCTGGTAAGAAATCGGAATAAACTCATAACTTAATTTTTTATGCTCATTTCTGCAAAAATAAGAGAAAAAACAGGAATCAGGAAGCCGGAATAAACACGAAAAGGTAAAGAAATTGTTTTCTTTACCTTTTCGGTCCTCGGAATATATTAGATAGCGTTATCTCTTATGCCTGGGTTCATCTGAAACCGTGAGTCTTGAGCGGCCTTTGGCACGGCGCGCATTCAAAACCTTTCTTCCGCCGGCAGTCGCCATTCTTTCCCTGAAACCATGCTTGTTCCTTCTTTTTCTGTTCGATGGCTGAAATGTTCTTTTCATTGCTTTTTATTTATTTTATTTTTCTTCTTAATTTTCGGAGTGCAAAAATAGCTGTTTTTTTAATACCTCCAAACTGCTTCCGGTTTTCTTTCAGGAAGTTCACGGATTATCCCCTTTTTTAACAGTAAACCGGAATCCAATGCCGTGCAGGTTCACAATTTTAATATTGGGGTCGGGTTTGAAATACTTTCGCAGGCGCGAAATAAAAACATCGAGACTTCTGCCTAAAAAATAGTCACTTGAACCCCACACCTGTTCCAAAATATCGTTCCTGTTTAAGACTTTATTGGTGTTTTCAGAGAAATACCTGATCAGCTCCGTCTCTTTGATGGTGAGTTTTCGCGGTTCATCATCAAGCGAGAGAATCAGTTCCCCGGGAAGAAAAACAAACCGCCCGATTCTTTTGGCGTCAGACGGATGCTCACTGCCTGCCAGCAAACTGCTCCGTTTTAAAAAAATCTTAATTTTCAGAAGCAGCTCCTCCATACTAAACGGTTTGGAGATATAATCGTCGCCGCCAATGGTTAATCCCGTTATTTTATCTTCGGTCATTGAACGGGCGGTGAGGAAAATAATGGGAATGTTTACATTCTTCTGACGGATATGTTCGGCTACCTTAAAACCATCCACTTTGGGCAGCATCACATCCAGGATGATGAGGTGGTAATCGTTTTTTTCAAACAGTTCCATGGCAATCCGGCCATCTTTTGCAAGGTCAACGCTGTAATTGTTTTGCTCCAGATTGTCTTTCACAATAAAGCTCAGGGTTTCATCATCCTCGACTAACAATAACTTTATAATATTATTCATTTTCTTAATGGAATTTGCAATGTAAATATAGTACCTCCTGCCGGATTAGTTTCTGCACCTATTTTCCACTTGTGCGCTTTGGCGATTTTTTGTACATAATCCAGCCCCAGCCCGAATCCTTTAACATTGTGGACATTTCCTGTGGGAACGCGATAGAAGCGGTTGAAAATCTTTTTCAGGTGCTTTTTTGAAATACCTATTCCGTTGTCAATGAATTGAATGAAAAAATATTTTCCGGCTGCCTCCGTCTGGATTTTTATGTGCGGCCTGTTTTCACAGTATTTCACACTGTTTTCCAGAATATTCAGCACAAGGTTGGTGAAATGGAATTTGTCGGCGTAAATGTTGATTTCCTCCACTGTCCGAATGATTTCAATCTTTGCCCTGGCTCCGGCATCCGTATGCCTGAAATTTTCAACAATTTTCTCAAGGAATTGCTCCGGGCTGATTTTCTCCTTGTTCAGGTAGATTCTGTTTTTTTCCAGCGAAGCAAGGTTCAGGACTTTTTCAACATTTTTCGACATTCTTTCATTCTGTTCCTGAATAATCCGGGCGTATTCACTGAGCCGGTCGGGGCGCTGCAGGATTTTTTTATCGGCAATGACCTTTGCCGACAGCGCAATGGAAGAGATCGGTGTTTTCAGTTCATGGGTGAGGTTATTGATGAAGTCTTTCTGAACTTGCGAGAGCTGGCGTTGCTTGATAATCACCGATAACGTATATCCAAAAAAGAAAATAACCGTGAGCAACAGCCCCGTGAACAGGTACCAGACCGAAAGGCGCGAATGAAAATAGGGAGAACGGTCAGGAAAATGGATGGCAAAATAATACCTTTCCGTATCTCTGCCGGTCGGGAAGATATATTCTGAAACCATCTCTTCATCGCGCGCAGTCACCAATGTCTTTTTTTCCAGAAGCCCTGTTGAAGGATTGTTGATTGCAAATTCAAAATCAGTGTAAATCTGATGCTTTTTCAGCTCTTCCTTTAGGTGAAGCTTCAGCAGTTCGTAATCGATCAGCGCATCCACCGGAACGATATAATAGTTGTTTGATACCATTTCTACCGGGGCAATGGTATCAAAACCTGCCAGATTCCCTCCGGCAGCCAGCAGTTGCCAGACTACCTCCTTCAACGCAATGGTGGCGCTTTCCCTGAATTGCTTTTCGGAAACATTATAGGAACTTCTGAGAAAGAAAAACTGAAGGGAGAGGGTTCCCGCAATGACAATAGTTGCCAAAAGGACAATATAGGTCAGCGCTTTTCCTTTCATAAATTGTTTTTTATCGTTCAAAAGAGGTAAAATCACTACAACTTATCTGGTTAACAAATTATTAACAAAATATTGTTTCTGATTAACACAAATATCAGATACCATTTGTAATTTTGCCCCTGCAAAATAAGTATAAAATCCACGATTTAAAAACATGCAATAATGAAACAGTTAATCCAATTACTTCTGTTAAGCAGCTTTGTACTGCTTTCCACGGCGCTCAGCGCACAAAAACCTCAGATTGTTTTTGAAAAACTTGAACAGGACATGGGCTCTTTCAAGGAGTCTGACGGTCCGCAGACCACAACGTTCAAATTCACCAACAAAGGATCGGTGCCGCTGGTGCTCAGCAGCGTGCGTGCATCCTGCGGGTGCACAACGCCCAAATGGACAAAAGAGCCGGTGGCTCCCGAAGGGACAGGCGAGATTCAGGTGAGCTATGATCCGCGAAACAGACCGGGTTCATTCAACAAAACGGTGATGGTGAGTTCAAATGCCGAAAACGGAACAACAGTTCTCCGCATCACCGGGCGCGTGGCCGAGCGGGACAAAACAATCGCAGAGCTTTACCCGCGCGAAATCGGCGTGCTCCGGGCAAAACTGAATCACATCTCATTTGCGGAAATTACTGAAAATGAGGTGAAATCCGAAGACCTGGAACTGGTTAACGACACCGACAAACCGGTGAAAGTTGGCTTCCGTACCGTGCCGAAACATATTACGGCAGTTGCCGAGCCGGAAACCATTCCCGCCAACGGAAAAGGGAACCTGAAAATTACTTATAATGCCAAAGAAGCGAACACTTACGGTTTTGCTTCCCACCGGATTTACCTGTCGCTCAACGGCAGCAACGACTACAATGCATCCATCGGCGTAAGCGCAACCATTCAGGAAGATTTTTCAAATCTCAATGCACAACAGCTTCAAAACGCTCCGGTAGCCAGATTCTCGGAAATGTCGCATGACTTTGGCGAAATGAAACAGGGGGACAAGAAAGATCATATATTCACGCTCACCAACGACGGCAAGTCTGAGCTGGTTATCCGCAATGTCCGTTCTTCCTGTGGCTGTACCGCAGTGGCGCCCTCCAAAAAAGTTATTGCGCCGGGCGAATCCGCACCAATCAAAGTTACCTTTGACTCGCGCGGAAAACGCGGGCGCCAGAGCAAAACGGTTACGGTCATCACCAATGACCCGAAAACGCCCACAAACATGCTGCGCATCTCGTGCAACATCACCTCTGAAACCTAAAAGTTTTCATAATTTTGAATAATTCAAGGCGCCGCCGGAGAAATCCACGGCGCCTTTTTTTTAATTCCCCGCTAAAAATCCACGAACGGATTTTTAATGGTATTTTTGTGGGAAATTCTGGAAAAAGAGATGGAATGTCAAAGAAGGAAAAACATTTTGAAAACAGCGCTGACTTCAAAGCATTGAAGGTGAATGACGGCATTGAGCATCCGGGGACTTTCAGCAAGGATTCCGTGCAGCGTTTTCTGCGCAAAAAAAGGGAACTGCTTTCCGTTGATGAATATATGGAAGGTATCCTGTCGGGGAATATCACCTTGCTAAGCAAGGCGGTAACGCTTGTAGAAAGTTCAAAACCGGAGCATCAGGAGATTGCCCAGGAGGTTATTGCACGTTGCCTGCCGCACAGCGGGAATTCCATACGAATCGGTATCACCGGTGTTCCCGGCGCCGGGAAAAGTACGTTTATCGAAGCGCTGGGAAGCTACATCACCGGGCAGGGCGGCAAACTTGCTGTGCTGGCCATTGACCCCAGCAGCGAACGTTCCGGCGGCAGTATTCTTGGCGACAAAACCCGGATGGAAAGACTTTCCGGCGATAAAAACGCCTACATCCGCCCAAGCCCTTCCGAAGGTTCACTCGGAGGCGTGGCGCGTAAAACCCGCGAAACCATCATCCTGTGTGAAGCCGCAGGATTCAACCACATTTTCATTGAAACCGTCGGGGTGGGACAAAGTGAAATTGCTGTGCATTCCATGTCCGACTTTTTTCTTTTGCTGATGCTTGCCGGCGCAGGAGACGAACTTCAGGGGATCAAGCGCGGCATCATGGAAATGGCCGACCTGATCGCCATCAACAAGGCCGACGGGACTAATCTGGAAAAGGCGCGGATTGCACAGATGCAATACCGCAACGCACTTCATCTTTTTCCGCAAAAAGAATCGAAATGGGCGCCCAAAGCGCTGACCTGTTCGGCTCTGGAAAAAACAGGGATTGCCGAAATCTGGGATGAGGTGGAGGCATTCAAACAGCTAACCCGGGAAAACGGATATTTCGTTCAAAAACGAAATGCCCAGGCCGCATACTGGATGCACGAAACCATCCGGGAGCAAATGAAGCAGATGTTCTATACGCATCCTCAGATGAAAAACAAAATTCAAAAGTTTGAAAACCGGGTGCTCAATAACGAAATCAGTTCTTTTGCGGCTGCCGGTCAATTGCTGGAAATCTACAAGGCGCTGAAATAAAAAGTTTTATTAATTTTGACATTCAAATGGAGCGTGCAGCCAGAAATCAGGGAAGCACGGAAAAGCAAAACTTTTCAGGAAAACTCCTGTTCTAATAGTTTA
The DNA here is from genome assembly GCA_964624645.1 of uncultured Mariniphaga sp. GTDB lineage: Bacteria > Bacteroidota > Bacteroidia > Bacteroidales > Prolixibacteraceae > Mariniphaga. The sequence goes on along the minus strand of CAZVAD010000066.1, from coordinate 2,622 downwards.
ATATAAAAAAAGATAAAAATGAATTACGATGTATTGGTAATAGGCAGCGGTCCCGGCGGTTATGTTGCCGCAATAAGGGCTTCACAATTAGGTTTGAAAACTGCTGTGGTAGAAAAGGAAAATGTTGGCGGAATCTGCCTCAACTGGGGGTGCATTCCGACAAAATCGCTGATGAAAAGCGCACAGGTTTTTGAATATGCCAAGCAGGCTGCCGATTACGGCGTGGTGGTGGATGGCGGCGTGAAAGCCGATTTTTCTGCAATGGTGAAACGCAGCCGTGGTGTTGCCGACGGAATGAGCAAAGGGGTGAACTTCCTGCTCAAAAAGAATAAAGTGGATTCCATTTTGGGATTCGGAAAACTTGCCGGAAAAAATACGGTGGAAGTGACCGACAATTCCGGCAAAAAGAAAAATTACACCGCAAAGCATATTATTCTTGCTACCGGGGCGCGTTCGCGCGAATTGCCCAATCTGCCGATTGACGGGGAAAAGATCATCGGATACCGTCAGGCGCTGAACCTGAGCAAACAGCCTGAAAGCATGGTTGTTGTCGGCTCCGGAGCCATCGGAAGTGAGTTTGCCTATTTCTATCAGTCAATCGGAACACAGGTAACTTTAGTTGAATTTATGCCCACCCTTGTGCCCAACGAAGACGAGGAAGTTGCAAAGCAACTGGAACGTTCCTTCAAAAAAATGAAAATGAACGTGTTGACCTCGTCCACGGTGGAAAAGGTGGATATTTCCGGCAAAAAATGCAAAGTGCACATCAAAACGAAAAAAGGCGAGGAAACCAGGGAGGCTGACATTGTGCTTTCTGCGGTGGGAATCACATCGAACCTCGAAAATATCGGTCTGGAGGAGATGGGTGTGAAAACTGAAAAAGGAAAGGTGATTGTGGATGATTTCTATCGCACCAACGTGGAAGGGGTTTATGCCATCGGAGACATTGTTCACGGGCCTGCCCTGGCGCATGTTGCTTCGGCTGAGGGGATTGCCTGTGTGGAAAAAATTGCCGGAAAAAATCCGGAACCGGTTGATTACGGGAACATTCCGGGCTGCACTTACACCGGGCCGGAAGTTGCCTCGGTCGGACTCACAGAAGCCAAAGCCAAAGAGGCCGGCTATGAGATTAAAGTGGGTAAATTTCCCTATTCCGCAAGCGGAAAGGCCAATGCAGCCGGACAGCGTGATGGCTTTGTCAAGCTGATTTTTGATGCAAAGTATGGCGAACTGTTAGGCGCTCACCTGATTGGCGAGAACGTAACAGAGATGATTGCAGAGCTTGTGGTTGCCCGGAAACTGGAGATCACAGGCCACGAACTGATCAAGTCAATCCATCCGCATCCGACCATGAGCGAAGCAGTTATGGAAGCCGCCGCTGCTGCTTATGATGAGGTGATTCATATTTAATTGAACTTATGTACATATCGTTCAAAGGTTTCATAAGTCATTGGAACTCAACTGAAATAATTTTTTGTTTCAAAAATAGTTTTACTTTTGCTCACTGAAAATCAACTTTTGACCGGAGCTTTCCTGAAAAAAGATGAATTTATAATTTAAATTTTCACTTAAAAATTTACCTAATGAAGAAATTTTCTTTCTTAACCGCATTTATCGTATTGGCGAATATGGTTTTTGCAGGGGGTTTGTTGACAAACACCAACCAGAGTGCGCAGTTTATCCGCATGATGTCGCGGAATGCCTCCACGGGAATAGATGCCGTTTATTTTAATCCGGCAGGTTTAATAAAACTGGATAACGGCTGGCATTTTGCTGTTTCCAGTCAGACAATCTTTCAGACCAAACCGGTTGATACCGAGTTTCCTTTGCTGAATGACAAACACTATGAGGGGATTGTGAATGTACCGGTTTTCCCGACCGGATTTGCAGTTTACAAAATGGACAACTGGGCTTTCTCGCTGGGCGTGGGGCCAAATGCCGGCGGCGGCGCTGCCGAGTATGACCGCGGCCTGCCATCTTTTGAAATTCCGATAACCAAATTGAGCCGAGGATTAAGTACTATTTCTCCTTTATTGGCTGCTTATCAAATTCCTGCTGTGACTGGATATGATGCAAACATTTCATTTGAAGGATCTTCTGTTTTTTGGGGATTGCAATTAGGTGCTACCTATAAAATATCTGATTTTATTTCAGTATATGGTGGCGTTAGGTATTTACCATCGAAAAACACTTATTTAGGGGGCATAAAAGATATAAAAGTAAAAACTGGTGATAATTCCGATCCTCATTATTTTACAGCAGATGAGTATCTTACTATGTCGTCTCCGGTTTTAACTGGTACTATTAGTCAACTTGATGCTGCTGTTAATGGATTAAACGCAGCAATTGAAAATGGGTTAATTGAACCTAATTCACAGGTATCTAATCCTGAAATTTTACAAATACTAGCAGTACTTGGTCAAACAGGTGCATCAAACGAACAGGCTATTATGTTTATGAGTGGCGCAAAGGGAAGTTTAGAGGCATTGAAAAATGCAGATGTTACTGATAAGACGGTAGATACTGACCAGATTGGAAACGGTTTTACCCCGATGGTGGGATTGAATATTTCGCCGGTTGAGAATCTGAATATTGCCCTTAAATATGAGATGAAAACCACCC
>CAZVAD010000065.1:11917-14699 GCA_964624645.1 uncultured Mariniphaga sp. | reverse complement strand
AAATGCGGTGCAAATATACTATTTTTTACAAAACCCAATGAGCGCTTTACCGGTACTTTTCCATTTTATCGTCAATTGTTACCTCATCCTGAAAATCGACCTGAATCTTCAGATTCATCAACATGCGTTCTGTTCCTGCTTCAAAGCATGCTTCATGGATTTTTTCAATGAGTCCGGGAAGCTCTTCATAGCTGCATTCCACAACGGTCTCAAAAGGACAAACCCGGTATTCAAACCCTGAATCCCTTATGGCTTCAATGGCTTTGTCAACCAATTCGTATTTAATTTTATTTTCGGCTTCGGGTAAAACCTGAATCGCCACATTAATCTTCTTCGTCTTCTTCCAAATCATCGTCATGCAGTTCTAAATCGTTTTCATTATTGATAATATCCAGAATTTCGTTGCGCGACAACACTTTTACATTGGTAATGATTATATCGCCTTCCAGAAAATTCCCATACTGGTTGCACTCCCGTATCACACCGTCCAAAACTTTTTTGAAGTCCGCATTCACCGGAAGGAGCACCAGCGCAGAGCTGAAACCTTCAAAAAAGTCGATGGATTCAAATTCCCCGTCCGATTTTTTCAATACAAAAATCAATTCATCCTTTACCAGTTTCTGCTGAATGGATGTGAGCATCTGTTCTCTTTCCGTATTGATAAAAACCACATAGTAGCGCAATTTCTTCCCTTTCCCGCCAAGTCCGGTGGATATTAAAAACTGCTGCTCATCCAACAAAGAAGTGTGAAGCAACATGCGGTTTTCCTGAAAAGCAAGCACTGCCCAATCCCTGATTTCAGGTTTTGCCTGCGCAAGAAATTTTTCCAGAACCCGGTATGCCTTCACATCGTCTGTTCCGGCCAAACCAATTAATATTTTTCTCTGCTGATCAAGGGCTGTTTCGGGTGAAAAAAGAGTATCCGCCGCATCCAGATAATTTTGTTCCGAGTTCTGCTGTCTTATCTCCCGCGACAATTCAAAAAATTCCATTTGAACATCAAGATCAATCTGCTCTTCCAGAATATTTATATTATCGGAAAGATTTTCAAATATTTTCTGAATATCATCGAAAAATTCTTTTCCTTCTTCCATCCTGATTAATTAAAAAGCAAAGGTAGCCACAACTTCCCACATTAAGAAAATGATTACTAAAAGCTTGTGAAAAAACAAACAGTTTCAGATATTCTTGAGATTCCGGATGGTTTCAGCAGGATTTTCTGAACCGAAAACAAAACTTCCGGCAACCAAAATATCGGCGCCGGCTAATACGAGATTTTTCCCGGTTTCATAATTCACGCCGCCGTCCACTTCAATAAGACAATCTGAATTGGTTTTCAGGATAAGTTCTTTGAGCTGCCTGACCTTTTTATAAGTATGCGGAATAAAAGCCTGCCCTCCAAATCCCGGGTTTACAGACATAATCAGCGTCAGATCCAAATCTGCAATGATGTCTTCCAAAACGCCGACAGGTGTGTGGGGATTGATACAAACGCCTGCTTTCATGCCCTGCTCCTTAATCTGGCTTACGGTGCGGTGCAGGTGCGGACAGGTTTCATAATGGACCGTGAGCCATGATGCGCCGGCCCGGGCGAAAGCTTCGGTGTATTTTTCCGGGTTCACGATCATCAGATGCACGTCAAGCGGTTTTTCAGCAATTTTATTAATGTGCTCAATGATGGGAAACCCAAAGGAGATGTTGGGGACAAACACACCATCCATCACATCGCAATGAATAAAATCGGCATCGCTTTCGTTCAGCATCCGGATGTCCTTTTCCAGATTGTTAAAATCAGCAGAAAGAATAGAAGGAGCTATTTTCGGTATCATCATATCATTTAAAAAGTTATTGCCCAAGATAGGTCTTAAGCAAACGGCTATTGAATTGGTTTCTTAATTTTTTGATTGCTTTTTCCTTGATTTGCCTGACCCTTTCCCGTGTGAGCCCAAATTCGACTGCAATTTCCTCAAGCGTATAATGCGGACATTCATTCAGTCCGAAATAGCATCTGAGAATTTCCGCTTCCCGGTCGCTGAGGGTGGACAAGAGTCGTTCTATTTCATGCCGGAGCGAGTCTGTGATCAATCCTGAATCGGGCGACGGGGAATTTTCATTCAGCAAAACATCATGCATCGTTTCCGATTCATCATCACGCAGGGGAGCGTCAATGGAGATATGAAAACTGGAAAAGCTCAGGGCATCTTCTATCAATTCCACACTCGACTCCACGAGTTCAGCCAATTCTTCAACAGTCGGTTCGCGCTGATATTTCTGTTCAAGACTATTAAATGCGCGGTTTACTTTGTTTACCAGACCGATTTTATTCAGCGGCAGCCTGACAACACGCGACTGCTCGGCAAGCGCCTGCAAAATGGATTGCCTGATCCACCACACCGCATAGGAAATGAACCGGAAGCCGCGCGTTTCATCAAAGCGCCCGGCAGCTTTTATCAATCCCAGATTTCCTTCATTTATCAGGTCCGGCAGGCTTAGTCCCCGGTTCTGATATTGTTTTGATACGGAGACGACAAAACGAAGATTCGCTTTGACCAATTGTTCCAGTGCTTTCTCATCCCCTTTTTTAATGCGCTTGCCTAATTCAACCTCTTCATCAATGGTCAGCAAATCTTCCTTTCCGATTTCCAGCAAATATTTTTCAAGCGACACCGAATCGCGGTTTGTAAGTTGCTTGATAATCTTCAGTTGCCTCATTGAATTGGATTTTTCACAATCGGTTTTAAAAATAGACATTTTTTTCAAAACGGGCAATTGGATGCAAAAA
>CAZVAD010000065.1:0-11817 GCA_964624645.1 uncultured Mariniphaga sp. | reverse complement strand
CTTCAGCGCCAACGCTTCAGATACTCTTTGAATGACTGAAAATCACTACCAAGAGGCAATGTTTTCTTTTCGCCTGTCATAAAAGCGGCAAGCTTTTCAGGCAGCGGAACTTTCCCCTTACCAATCACCTCCTCTACTGTTTCAGTGAACTTTGCCGGATGGGCAGTTTCCAGAAAAACACCAACCTGATCCGGCTCCAGATATTCCTGCAACGCCATAAAACCGCAGGCGCCATGAGGATCGCAAAGGTATCCCGTCTGGTCATACACCTCCCGGATTGACTTCCTGATCCGGTCATCGGAATATTTTGCGCCGGAAATTACCGAAGATATCCTGCTGTGGGAATGATTGTACAAATCCAGAATCCGTGCAAAATTGCTGGGAGCGCCAACGTCCATAGCATTGGCAATGGTCTCCACCGATGGGCGCGGATTGTATCTGCCGCTTTGCAGGTATTCATAAACCACATCATTTTCATTGTTGGCTGCCAAAAACCGAACTACAGGAAGTCCTGCTTCGCGTGCAAAAAGTCCGGCAGTGAGGTTGCCGAAATTTCCGCTGGGCACGGAAATCACAAGCTCTTTTCCGTTTAGGGCGCCAATTTCCTTCAGGCGGGCATACGCATTAAAATAGTAAAATGCCTGCGGCAGGAAACGGGCAACATTAATCGAATTTGCAGAAGTGAGTAACAGGTTTTCATTGAGTTCCTTGTCTAAAAAAGCTGTTTTCACCAAACGCTGGCAATCATCAAAAGTTCCGTCAACTTCCAGCGCTGTGATATTCTGCCCCAGGGTGGTAAACTGGGATTCCTGAATCTTGCTCACTTTCCCTTTCGGATAGAGCACATGCACCTGAATACCCTCTACCCCGAGAAAACCGTTTGCCACTGCGCTGCCGGTATCGCCCGAAGTGGCTACAAGCACGTGCACCTGTCTGTCATTTTCTGCAAGAAAATAGTTGAGCAAACGTGCCATGAACCTTGCGCCAACATCCTTAAATGCCAGCGTCGGCCCGTGAAACAGCTCCAGCGAAAAAATATTTTCAGTGACTTTAACAACCGGGCAATCAAACTGCAAGGTGTCATAAACAATCTCCTTCAGGCGACTGGCTTCCACATCTTCGCCAAAATAGCTTTTTGCCACTTCGTGGGCAATTTCCTGAAAAGTCAGGTTTTGAATGGATTCAAAAAATCTGGCAGGAAATTTTTCAATCCTTTCGGGCATGAACAGTCCGTTGTCGGATGCCAGTCCTTTGATCACCGCTTCTTTTAATGTGGCTTCAGGCGCTTCTTTGTTGGTGCTGTAATAGATCATTCCACGCTGTTTATATCTCAGTAGTATCGTATGAAACTTATATTTTCAAAAATGTCCGGATAAATTCATCTCCTTTCAGCAAGCCAAAAACTCCGTTTTTCGGGCTGAATTCATCGTAAACCTCAACTTCATCGGGCACAATGCCGGGTTTGTAAATCAAAAAGGGAACCGGTTCACGGGTATGCGTTTTCAGTGCGCAAGGCGTGGGATGATCGGGAAGTATGGCAATGGCAACCGGTTCATCCATCTTCCGGGTTTCCTCCAGAATATATTTTACCACACGTTCATCCAAGTATTCGATGGTTCTGGTTTTCAATTCAACATCCCCTTCATGCCCCGCTTCATCGCTTGCTTCAATGTGCAGATAGACAAAGTCATTCCTTTTCAGCGCATCAGCCGTTGCCTGCGCCTTTCCCTCGTAGTTGGTGTTGTAGAGACCGGTAGCGCCTTCAACATGAATGACCTCCATGCCGGCATAGACCCCGATTCCCTGAATGAGATCCACTGCCGAAATGACCGCCGATTTTTCCAGACCGAACATTTCCTTCAAGGTGGGCATGAGCGGCTTATAGCCCGGCGACCAGGGCCAGATGCTGGTTGCAGCAACTTTCCCCTCTTTTCGGCGCCGGATGTTTACAGGATGGCCGGCAAGAATCTCCTGCGATTTCAGAATCAGCCCGTTCAGCAGTTCTGCGGTTTCTTCCGCATCTTCCGACAAAGGTTTTATCAATACGTCTTTAAAAGGTGTTCCGGGAACATCATGCGGCGGAGTGCAATCCAGCACTTTAATTCCGCCTTTCACCACCAGAAGATGGCGGTAGGAAACCCCGGGATAGAACTTCACCCTGTCGGTTGAACATTTTTCATTCAGAAAATGAATAAGCTCAGCAGCTTCTTCGGTTGTGATATGCCCTCCGGAGTGATTTTCCAGGATGCCGTTTTCGACAGTCAGCAAATTGCAGCGCAACGCCAGATCGCCGGGCTGCAACGCAACGCCCATGCTTGCCGCTTCCAGCACTCCGCGCCCGTCATAAACTTTCTCCACATCATAACCCAAAACCGACAGGTTGGCAATCTCACTGCCCGGGTGCATGGTTTCTGGAACTGTGCTCAAAAGGCCGGTCTGTCCGTTTTTTGCCAGCCAGTCAATGTGAGGTTTGTGCGCCATTTGCAACGGAGTTTTCCCGCCAAAATCAGCCAGCGGTTCATCCGACATTCCGTCGCCGAGTATTATCAGATACTTCATCTTAATCTTTCAATATGTATGCTTAGTGGTTATCGAATTCAGGAATCAAACCTAAATATTCACTACTTTAATCAAATCTGCAAAAACACCTGCCGCAGTAACTGAAGCGCCTGCTCCGTAACCTTTTATCAGCATCGGAAATTCATTGTAACGTTCGGTGGTGAACATCACCAGATTGTTACTGCCTTCCAGGTCATAAAAAGGATGATTTGAGCCGACTTCCTGCAAACCGGTCTGCGCTTTGCCGTTCTCAAACTTTGCCACAAACCGCCATTTTTTATTCTGTGCCGACAGCTTTTCCCGTTTTTCCTCAAATCCGGCATCCAGTTGTGAAATATTTTTCCAGAAATCTTCAAGTGTTCCTTCAAAAAAATGATCGGGAACAAACCGCTCAATGGAAATTTCCTCCATTTCAAGCGGATAGCCCGATTCGCGGGCAAGAATCAAAATTTTCCGGGCAACGTCCACGCCGCTCAGGTCTATGCGCGGATCAGGCTCGGAATATCCCTGTTCCTGTGCAAGTTTTATGGTTTTGCTGAACGGAATTTCAGCCGAAATGGTGTTGAAAATAAAATTCAGCGTACCGGAAAGCACGGCTTCAATCTTTAAAATCCGGTCGCCGGAATTCACAAGGTCATTCAATGTGTTAATGATAGGCAATCCGGCGCCGACATTGGTTTCAAACAAAAATTTGACGCCCTTTTGCTTGGCCGTATTTTTCAGACTGAGGTAATTTTCATACGATGAAGAAGCGGCCACTTTGTTGGCTGTAACCAGTGAAATGTTGGAGTCCAGAATTTCCTTGTAATATTCGGAAACTTCAGATGACGCCGTGCAATCCACAAACACCGAATTGAAAATATTCATATCCTTCATCCCGTTAAAAAATCCGGGAAGGGTAGAAGTCATTTCTGATTCATCTAATGCCTGACGCCATGTGCTTTGCTCAAGTCCCTCACGGCGGAACACCATTTTTCGTGAATTGGCTACCCCGGTGAGTTTAATTTTCAACCGCTTCTCTTCCAGTAATTTTTGTTGCTGCTTATACAATTGCTCCAGCAGGCTTCCGCCAACCGTGCCAACGCCTAAAAGGAAAATGTTCAGTTCCACATTTTCAGAAAGAAAAAACGACTCATGCACCACATTCAGTGTTTTTCGCAATTCCTGGGTTTTCACCACCCAGGAAATATTCAATTCCGAAGCTCCCTGCGCAATGGCAATGATGTTGACCCCGTTTTTTCCGATTGTCGAGAATAATTTTCCGGCAATCCCGGTGGTATGTTTCATGTTTTCACCCACAATGGCCACAATGGATAAATCATTCTCAATGAAAACCTTACTGATCTGTCCTGAACTGATCTCTTTTTCAAACTCTTCCCGGATTGCATTTTCAGCCAACTCAACCGCCTGCCGGTTGATGGCCACGCTGATGGAATTCTCGGATGATGCCTGAGAGATTAAGATTACATTGACATTTGCCTTTGCCAGCGCGGTAAAAAGTCGCATTGAAATTCCAATCACACCAACCATCCCGATTCCCTGCAAGGTTAACAGGGTGATGTCCGAAATGGATGATATCCCTTTAATCGGGCGATTTTTGGGAGTGTGCGCCGTGCGGATAATCAGTGTTCCGTCACTTTCCGGCTTGAATGTATTTTTTATCCGGATAGGTATCCCTTTTTGGTAAACCGGTAAAATTGTCGGCGGATAAATAACTTTTGCCCCAAAATGGGAAAGTTCCATCGCTTCGGAATAGGTCAGCTCGGGAATTGTGTATGCCTTGCTGATAACGCGCGGATCGGCGGTCATAAACCCATCCACGTCGGTCCATATTTCGAGCTTGGTGGCATCAAGCGCCGCCGCAAGAATGGCTGCCGTGAAATCGGAGCCACCACGCCCGATGGTTGTATTTTCGCCTTTCTCATTTTTGGCAATAAATCCCGGCACAACGGCAATGCCTGAAAAACCGGCAAATTTTTCAACGATTTTCCGGTTGGTAACTTCAAAGTTTACCTGTGCTTTTCCGAAATTGCTGTCGGTTTGAATCAGTCCGGAAGTGTCAAACCGCAAAGCTCCGGGAATACATTGCGCAACAATATGCGATGAGATGCGCTCGCCGATTCCGGCAATACGATCCAGGGTTTTTGGGGTCAGTTCACCAACGAGCGTGATTCCGGTTAAAATCTGTTCCAGCTCATTCAGCAACTCATCAACAATATATGTGATTGCGCCCGACCCGTTAAAAAGGTCATCAATGACCTGCTGGTGCATTGTTTTTATTTCAGTGAGCGCAGGCTGAAAATCTTCAGCGCCCGTGGAAGCTGCACCGGCTGCATTCAGAATAAGATCAGTAACTCCGGCCATTGCAGAAACAACAACAACCGTGTCTTCTTTCTGACTCAGGATGATTTCCCTGGTTTTCCTGATGTTGGCTGCCGAGCCGACAGAAGTACCGCCAAATTTTATAACTTTCATTCTTTTTTTACTAAAAAAAGGATGAATCGACATTATCGGTTCATCCGGTAAAATATTGTGCTTTGAACTTTTGCTATGTTGCAACCTCAGAAATGGCCTCCAATATTTTCAATTCAAGTTCCTGGGCCAGTTCCGGGTTATCAATGATGAGCTTCCGGACTGTTTCGCGTCCCTGCCCAAGCCGGGTTTCGCCATAGCTGAACCAGGAGCCACTTTTTTTGATGATGTTGAACTGTACGCCCAAATCGATAATTTCTCCTGATTTTGAAATTCCTTCACCGTAGAGAATATCAAATTCCGCTTTGCGGAACGGTGGCGCCACTTTGTTCTTCACCACTCTAACCCGCACATTGTTCCCCATCACTTCTTCGCCGTCTTTTATCTGGCCGATCCGGCGGATATCCAGCCGCACGGAGGCATAAAACTTCAGCGCATTCCCGCCGGTAGTCGTTTCAGGATTGCCAAACATCACCCCGATTTTTTCGCGAAGCTGGTTAATGAATACGCAACTGGTTTTTGTTTTGCTGATGTTGCCCGTGAGTTTCCGCAACGCCTGGGACATGAGCCGCGCCTGCAAACCCATTTTGGAATCGCCCATCTCACCTTCTATCTCAGCTTTTGGCGTGAGCGCTGCCACCGAGTCAATCACCACAATGTCAACTGCTCCGGAGCGCACCAGGTTGTCCACGATTTCGAGTGCCTGCTCGCCATTGTCAGGTTGTGAAATCAGCAATTCATCAATATCCACACCCAGTTTCTGGGCATAGTACGGATCAAAAGCATGTTCGGCATCCACGATGGCTGCAATACCGCCGGCTTTCTGAGCTTCGGCGATGGCATGAATGGCCAGGGTGGTTTTTCCCGAAGATTCGGGGCCGTAAATCTCAACCACGCGCCCGCGCGGGTACCCCCCCACCCCAAGCGCAACGTCCAGTGCAATGGAGCCTGAAGAGATAGCGGGAACTTCTTCATCCACCCGGTCTCCCAAGCGCATGATGGAACCTTTTCCGTAGCTTTTTTCAATTTTGTCCATCGTCAGCTGAAGCGCCTTCAGCTTCTCCTTGTTTATCTGAGTTTTTTCTTCTTTTGTCATGTTCCGTAAAAGTTAAATGTTCAAGCTTTTTATAATCTGATTCGTATGATCTTTTGTTTTTACTTTTTCAAATATTTCGCAGATAATCCCGTTTTCATCAATCACAAAGGTTGTCCGGAATACGCCCATGTATTTTCTTCCATACATGCTTTTTTCTCCCCAAACGCCATAAGTTTTCAGAATTTCCTTCTCTGTGTCAGCAATCAGGTTAAACTGCAAATTGTATTTCTCCCTGAATTTCCGGTGCGACTCCACACTGTCGGGACTGACGCCAACCACTTCAAATCCCCTGTCTATCCAAGTATTGTAATTGTCGTTTAAGTTGCAGGATTGTGCCGTGCAACCGGGGGTATTGTCTTTTGGGTAGAAGTAAAGAATCAGCTTTTTCCCTGCGAAATCACTCAGTCCGATTCTTTCTCCATCCTGATTAATCCCTGAAAAATCAGGAGCTTTATCTCCTGCTTTTAATGTTATCATAAATTACTCTTTCGTTTTTGAGGAAATACAAATATACACTATTAAATCAGAAACTTTAATCAATTTGCAAACAGAATCTCAAAGCGGAAAATCTTTCAGAAAGTATGTTTTTGGGTTGATGATGCAAAAACAGAAAGAAATCATTGATTTTCTAAAAACCGAATATCGATTTTTGGGAATTCTTTTTAGTCCGGCACTTCCGCAGCACCTTAATTGTTTACAATTTACAAAGAGAAATTCAGCGTTTAAATCGTAGAAATTATGAGATTTTGCACATTTTTTGTAAATTTACATTGTGTTTCAAAACGGTGCAAAATTGAAATTATGCTATCTAAAAAAAACAATATCTGGTTACCAATCATTATTCTGCTCTTATTCATTGCTGCCTTTGCAATGCAATCCGCAGCACAGGATATCTCTGCCGTGAACGGAATGCGCCGGTTTGATGCCGGTGATTATAAGGAAGCCGAAAAAATATTTGTGGTATTGCTTCAGGAAGACCCCGCCAATCCGATGTTAAATTATTATTATGGTGCCTCGCGCACTGAAAACAGGAATTTCAGCGAAAACGACCTCCGGCGTTTGCTTCAGGTTGAAAAGAGCATCACCCCCGACCGGCTGCACTACTATCTTGGAATGCAGTATCATGCCCGCGGAGAATGGGAAGAAGCTGTCCGATATTACAATCTGTTCAGACTCAGCGTTCCGGAAAAGGAGCAGCAAAGCTTTGGGCTGTCTGAAAAAATTCAGCAATGCTACGACCACGTCAATCCGTATGAGGGTATAATGCAGACCCAGGCACAGGAACCTGAAAGTTTTCAGAAAGAGGAGTCACAACCGGAAAATATTCTTGCTTCTTCTGAGGAAATATTCATCGAAAATGAACTTTCACCCCCTGTAGAAACAGATGCCGGAACAAAAGAAATTCCCGGATCAACCGATGAATCAGCTATTGCAATGCCGGAATCCGAAGAAATTCCCTCACCGGAAAATGACAGTCTGCAAACAGAAACAAGCGCTGAAAATGCAGCCCTTTTTGTTGATTTGCCAGTTGAACAGGCAGGGCTTCCCGATATTCCCGGGCTACCGGTAGAAGCGCGCAAGACCGTATTGCCACCGGGAGATCCCATTGATTTCAGAATCAACAGCGACATCATTTATCTGTTTGATTCACAATTCAAAACCGACGAAGGAAAAGAGCTTTTCGAACAGGGAACGCTGCTCAGGAGAACTTTAAATGAAAAGACGGAAGAGCTGGATCAATCCAGAAAAGCATACCGGAACACCGGCGCTCCGGATGAGAGAAAAACGCTTGCCGAAAAAATTGTTTCCCTGGAAACAGATACCTACACCATGCAGGACGGAGTAAACACACTGTTTGCATCGGCAAGAAACAGGGAAAATGAATACTGGGAAAATGCAGGCGAACAGGAAACTTACAATTTCAAACTCGAACAGGATAAAATTCTGGCAATCATTGAAGCGGAAAAAGAAGAAACTGAGCAAGAGTATCAGCAGCAAAACATCTCCCCGGAAAATATTCCTGAAAGCTTTTTTGAAATTTATGAACAAAAACCGGCTACCCAATCCGGACAGAAGCCTGAAAATCTGGTTTATAAAATTCAGATTGGAGCCTACAGCCGGGGAGTGCCGGCACACAGGCAGCGTCTTTTCAACAAGCTCTCTTTAATCCGTAAAATTGAAAATTATACCGACGAAAAAGGCGTAGTGGTTTACACTACCGGAAGCCTTACCACGCTGGAAGATGCAGAAAAAATGCACAGCCAGGTGAAGCAGGAAGGAATACAAGATGCGGTGATTGCACCGTATTTTAACGGAAAAAGAATACCTTTGGAGCAGGCAAAACAAATTGAAGCAGGCAAATGACACAGAGAAAAACGCAACGCCAGTCGTTTGAAAAACATGAAAATGAAGTATTTGGCGATTATCTGCTCATACTTCACAACGACGATGTACATAGTTTCGACTATGTAATCAATGCATTGGTTGAAGTCTGCGAACACACTTTTGAACAGGCCGTTCAATGTACATATATTGCCCACCACAAGGGAAGTTGCGACATCCGGAAGGGAAAACTTGAACAACTAAAGCCGATCAGGGATATTTTGACAGAAAGAGAACTCATCACCACAATTGAAATCCAGCCATGACAATTTTTGCAATCATACTGCTTATTTTATTGGGTCTGCTCCTGTTACTCATTGAATTTGTGATAATACCCGGAGTAACCATCGCCGGAATCGGCGGTTTTCTACTATTGGCCGCCAGTGTTTATATGGCGTTTACTAAATATGGAACCGGAGCCGGATTTCTGACCCTTATACTTGTTTTGGTGGCTTCCCCCCTAATGATTTATTATCTGTTCAAATCAAAAATGGGGAAAAAGATGGTTTTGGAATCGCAGGTTGACAGCACAGTGGATGCACTGGATCCTGAGAAAATCAAGGTTGGCGACACCGGAAAAACCATCGGCAGACTGGCGCCCACAGGAAAAGCCAGAGTGAACGGAGAAGTTGTTGAAGCCCAGTCAACCGGAGGTTATATTGATCACAACACAGAAATACGCGTTTTGAAAATACTTGCAAACAAAATTATTGTAGAACCATTAAATAAATAGAAAAATGACTGAATCAGTAGGTGCATTCGGATTGGTAATCGGTATCATTGTATTACTCATTATCGTTCTTTATTTTATTCCCATCGGATTGTGGTTTTCCGCCCTGGTATCGGGTGTGAGAATCTCCTTACTTCAACTGTTCCTCATGCGTTTCCGGAAAGTCCCTCCAGGGGTGATTGTCCGCGCACTCATTGAAGGAACCAAAGCAGGCGTTCCGTTAAACCGGAATGAGCTTGAAGCGCATTATCTCGCCGGTGGCCACGTGGCCAATGTGGTGCATGCGCTTGTTTCGGCCTCCAAGGCAAACATCGATCTGTCCTTCAAAATGGCCACTGCCATCGACCTGGCCGGGCGTAATGTTTTTGAAGCGGTTCAAATGTCAGTTAACCCCAAGGTAATTAACACGCCGCCGGTCACAGCCGTTGCCAAAGACGGAATTCAGCTTATTGCAAAAGCACGGGTGACTGTCCGGGCAAACATCAAGCAACTGGTTGGTGGAGCAGGGGAAGAAACAGTGCTGGCACGCGTGGGCGAAGGCATTGTTTCGTCGATCGGTTCATCGCATTCCCACAAAATTGTGCTTGAAAATCCCGATTTCATTTCACGTGTCGTACTGGATAAAGGGCTGGATGCAGGAACCGCATTTGAAATTCTCTCCATTGACATTGCCGATATTGATATTGGCAAAAACATTGGCGCCGGCCTGCAAATGGATCAGGCACAGGCGGATAAAAACATTGCACAGGCAAAAGCCGAAGAGCGCCGCGCCATGGCAATTGCACTTGAGCAGGAGATGAAGGCAAAAGCCCAGGAGATGAGAGCTAAGGTAATTGAAGCCGAAGCCAAAGTGCCTCTTGCCATTGCTGAAGCCTTCAAGGCGGGAAATCTTGGCGTAATGGATTATATGAAATATAAAAATATCATTGCCGATACATCCATGCGTGAATCCATTGCAGGCGAAGAAGAGAAGGGAAAAATCGAAGAATAAAGTATGTTAAAAAATACTTAACATCACATTTTTTAACAAATTTATAGTTCGGAATTCAAATTATGACCTTATCTTTGCAGCATAGTTTTAGTTCATAGGTTTAGGTTTGATTAGTTTTATTGGTTTAGTTAGATGAAAAGGATGGGTGTTGACCCGTCCTTTTTTTTGCTCTAAACCGAGCACTGCCAAATCATTTTTCAAAAGCCGGATATTCAATATCCACCAGAAATAAACCGCAGGCAGGCACGGAAGCGCCGGCGGCGCCCCGGTCTTTCAAGACAATAATTTCCCTGAAATCATCAACTGACAATTTTCCTCTGCCCACCTCCAGCAAAGTTCCGGCAATTGCACGAACCATGTTGCGCAAAAAGCGGTCGGCCTTTATGTTGAAAATCAGGTTTTCTTTTTCGGCAATCCATTCCGCCCGAAAAACTTTGCAGAAATTTGTTTTTACATCGGTATGCAACCGGCTGAAACTTGTAAAATCCTTGGTTTCATAAAGAATCTTTGCCGCCTCATTCATTTTTTCAACATCAAGCTCCCTGGGATAGTAAAATGAAGTTTCTGTAGAAAAGGGATTTTTCACAGTAGATATATAATAACGATAGGTTCGCGAAACGGCGCTGAACCGTGCATGGAAATCATTTGGAACTCTATAGATTTTATGGATGGCGATGTCGGACGGTAAAAATCCGTTCAGCCTGAAGAGCAGTTTTTGAAAATCTGTGATTTGCTTTGAAAAATCAAAATGCAACACAAAAAATGAGGCATGAACACCGGCATCTGTGCGCCCCGCACCCACAACCCGGATTTCTTCCCTCAAAATGGTGGAGAAAGCTTTTTCAACCACTTCCTGAACAGATACGGCATTGGGCTGAATCTGCCAGCCATGATAACGGGTTCCCATAAAACTCAACTGAACAAAATATCGCGGCATATCCCTTGTTGTTTTTCAATTTCAAAAATAACATAAAAATGCAGCTGAAAACTTGATCGTTTATTTTTCTATGAACACCTGCATGTTTACCTGATTTCTTGTCTTTGTAGAAAATTTAGTTATTGGTACTGACTCTTACTTTTTTGTTAAGTAGCTTAATGCAAAAGCGCTTGCGCTTCCCATAAATACAGAATAATCTAACGGTGCTTTTATGTTTAGGAAAAAAGCCATTGAAAATCCAAAGATCAGCAACAAAAAGCCAGACCCTTTGGCAATTAATGATGTTTTAAAATTTGTAAGCAAGGCTATTGCAAAGGATATTTCTAAAAATGTAGCCAGTCCGCCAACAATGCCTATGAGGGAATTTGGCACCCAGGGATTCAATTTTTGCGTGTATGCAATAAATTCGCCCCAATTTCCCCAAGCAGATAATTCTTTACTCCAAAATCCAAATCTGTCAGCCACAGCAGAAAGGAACCCTATGCTTAAAGCAATTCTTAAAAACCATTCTATTACTTTTTTCTCTGCTAATTTCATCTTTTTTAATTGAAATGATAAATACTAATCGTAGTTATTTGGTAGAGGAATTTATAACTATAGAAGTAAACCTTTCTCCTTTAAAAAAGTTTCATCGCCTCCCTGTGCCTATT
>CAZVAD010000064.1:10456-14982 GCA_964624645.1 uncultured Mariniphaga sp. | reverse complement strand
AGAGCCGGTGAAGTCACCTTTCCCGAAAGAGGACTCTATGAAATTGAATGTGAAATAGTTCCAGCCATAAACGATGAAGTAAAATTTCAATGGATTTGGCTGAAATAAAGAATAGTAATAAACAAGGTCCGGTTATCAACAATTGTTAATAACCCCTGTAAATATTTAGTTCATATAAATCATCAAAAAAATTTGCATTCTGCTTGCATTATACCTTATCTTTGTACATACCAGGTGAGCGATAAAAGGCAGCTCCAAAAATGTGGAAACGGGGAACCTTTCTTAGTTGAATCGGAAACCATTTCAATCCAACCTTCGGGAAGGCACATCAGAGGAGCCGAAGTTTGAACCAGGAATCTGGAAACCAACGGTTCATTCATTCAGCTGGAAGAAATCCAGAGTTCTTTCAAGATTGAGTCTTCAGGCAGGAGGCAGCCAACCGAAAGGAAGGCACAAAGAAACTTCGGTTTTTTGAAATGCCAGACTGCACCGCATCAGGCAACTCAGGTTGCAGGGCGCAGTTGATAGCTGCAAATTTCTTCGGAAATGCAGAAAGCACTGAAAGACACTTCGTCTGTGAAGGCAAACCGGAACGCCGAACAGACTGCTCAATGAGCAGACCGTAGAAAGTCTGTTCAAAGAGTACCGGGCCTCATCTAAAAAGATGAACGCCGGCCACAATAACAGTAGCCTGGCACTCGGGAAGACTTCGGTTAACCCAGGTGAATGGGAGTTTTTCGTAAAAGATTGGCTCCCATTACTGTTTTATAAGGGTTGCGTTTTATACACATACAAAAAATCAGATTTAATCGAAAAAGTCCTCTCTCCTATCAAAAAGGCTTTCCCCTCTTTTTCAATAAGTTTTTCCTGAAAATCATTATCCAGAATTTTTACTAATTTGGCTGTCCATTCTTTTCCTGCAAAACTCAAATTAAAAAGGAATGAAAAAATATTGGGTAGTCCTCTTTTTTATATTTTCGCTTCAGCATATCCATGCACAGACCGGGTCGCTCACTGTTAAAACATCGGTTTCAAAAGAGAACCGGAAACATTTTAAACCCAGCGGACGGTTATTTCTTTTCATAAGCCCCGGGAAGTATGGCGAGCCCCGCCTCAACACCTGGCCCAGCAATGAGAACATGATTTTTGCACTGAATATTGATAACTGGAACCCAAAAGAAACTTTCATCTTTGATGCAACTTCCGGTGTAGTGAAAACTACCGATTTTAATCTTAATCAAATCCCGGCAGGGAACTATACGATACAGGTACTCTGGGATCAGAACAAAGCAGAACCCGGCATTGATAATGCCGGAAATTTATACAGTTCCACCACATGGATAAATTTCAAAAATGATACAACCCTTGAATTGCCGTTGAAAAATATTATCCAAAAACAGGAACTGGCAAACCATCACCTGCTGAAAGAGGTAAATCTGAAAAGTGAACGGCTTTCTTCCTGGTGGAACAGGGAAATACACCTTAAGGCCGCCGTTCTTCTTCCTTCGGGATTTATGAAAAATCCGGAGAAGAAGTACCCGGTCAGATACAATATTGCCGGTTACGGAGGGCGTTATACCCGCGCCAACCGGTATGTTTTGTGGGATAAAAATTTTTTAAACTGGTGGCTTTCAGATGAAGCGCCACAAATTATCAATGTTTTTTTGGATGGCGCAGGCCCTTTTGGCGACTGCTATCAGCTTGATTCCGAAAACAGCGGCCCGTACGGGACAGCGTTGATTGAGGAACTTATTCCGCATATTGAAAAAACTTACCGCGGAATCGGAACTCCTGAATTCCGGTTTTTAGACGGATGCAGCACGGGCGGCTGGGTTTCACTGGCACTCCAGCTGTTTTATCCTGATTTCTTTGGCGGATGCTTTTCCTACAGCCCCGATCCGGTTGACTTCGGGAACTTTCAACTCATCAATATTTACGAAGAAGAGAATGCCTTCATCAATAAATACGACTACCTGCGTCCGATTGCCCGGGATATTTCCGGCCAGCCGGTTATTTCACAAAAAGATTTTGTACAATTTGAAAATGTTCTGGGATGGAACAACACCTACACTACATCTGGCGGACAGATTGGCGCTTTTACCGCCCTGTTCAGCCCAAAAGGAGAAGACGGACTTCCCCAACCACTGTTTCATCCGCAAACCGGTGAAATGAACAGAGAAGTTGCCAACCACTGGCGTAAATATGATTTGAAGCATTATGTGGAAACCCACTGGGAAGAAATCGGGAAAAAATTGAGTGGTAAAATCCGGATATGGATGGGAGATATGGATGAATATTATCTTAATTCTGCTCTGCGCGCGCTGGACGAAACATTTCAGGAAGCGAAAAATCCTGAATCGGACGCAATCATTGAGTTTACTCCCATGACAGGGCACTGCGACAAATACAATGACAGAACCGTACTGGAGCAAATTTGGGAAAAGATAAAAAATATGCTCCCATAGTACCGGACTTCCCCAATACATTTCACAACATTTCGATTTTCTTCTGAAAATTACGTTTGTAAGCCCGTTACAGATTATTCTGCAAAATTGACAGATTCAATATCTACCCTAAAAAGTTACAAAATTTGTAAAATGGTGTTTCTTTTCAAGCAAGGGGCATGGAAACTCCTGAAAAACAAGAAATTCTTTTCATTTATTCAGATTTTTTATAACTTTAATGTCAAAATAAAATAATAAATCATACCGCAATGGCAGAAAAAACAAACCGCAGAAATTTTATCCGCAACTCATCTCTGATTCTGGCCGGTACCGGGCTTTCTTCCTGTGCCGCATCACAGAAAAAAAGCGAAATCCAAAAGAAAAATGTCAGAAGAAATCCGGTTGGTGTTTCCACCTATTCATTCTGGCAGTTTAACGGGCCAAAAGAAAATGTACCCATTGAAGACTGCATTGAAAAAGCAGCAGAAATGGGCTTTGATGGCATTGAGTTCCTGTTGGTGCAAATGCAGTCAGAAGAAAACAACTATCTGCAAAAACTCAAACGACAGGCGTTCCATGCAGGACTTGACATCATGGGTTTTTCAACACATCAGGGATATGTTTTCCCGGATCCGGAAAAACGGCAGGCGGAAGTGGAAAAGACCATCCGTCAGATTGAATTGGCCTATCAGCTGGGAATTCCCACAATGCGCCTGAACACCGGACGCTGGGGCACCAGTGGCTCTTTTGACGAACTCATGGACAACAAAGGAATTGAGCCTGTATTGGAAGGTTACACCGAAGATGAAGGCTTCAAATGGGTGATTGACGCCATTGAAAAATGTATTTCCACAGCTGAAAAATGCGGAGTGGTTTTGGGCCTTGAAAACCACTGGGGACTGGGCCGCACTGCTGAAGGCGTTTTACGGATTGTAAACAGCATTGATTCACCGTGGTTGCAAATCACCTCCGATACCGGAAACTTTCTTGAAAACCAGTACGAACAACTTGCAATGATGGCTCCGCAAACTTTTCTGGTTCAGGCAAAAACCTATTATGGCGGTGGAAAGTGGTACACGCTTGACATTGATTACCAGAGAGTAGCTGAAATTTTCAGAAAAGTCAACTACCGCGGATACATTTCCATTGAATTTGAAGGAAATGAAAATCCCATGACTGCAGTACCCAAAAGTCTGGAAGTGATACGTGATGCTTTTACGTGGGAAGTTTAGATTGATACTATTTCAAAGCTTCTTCAATTTTTGATAGTCCCTCCTGCACTTCCTTATCATTGGGTCTCAGGGATAGAGCTTTTTTATACCAGAAGCGGGCTACCGTGTAGTTCCCGTTTTCAAACGCCTCAGTTGCATTTTGCTTAAGTCCCAAAAACTGCTCGCCTGAGCGGGCTGCAAGCTGCTCAGCAATTATTCCGGCGATGGATTGCAACTGCTCTTTCGGATAGGTTTCATCCGGTTTGATGGTCAACGCCCGGTTGTACCATCCGCGGGAAACAGCAAGCTGGTTATCCCGGAAAGTGGAATCCGCAAAATCTATGAATCCCTGATAATCCCGGTCACGCTGGCTGAGAAGCAACCCTCTGACCAATCTGTTGATTTCATCGATTCGCTGTGGTGGATAGGTCTCCTGTGGTTTTACGTCCCATGCCTTATAATACCATGCACGGGAAACATTGTACCGCTTGCGGTCAAAAAAGCCATCTGCCAGCAGTATGTATTCACCGTACAACTGATCAAGCGAAGCTTCATTCATCTCCTGCCGTACGCTCATCTGCTGCTGTCGTTTCTCAATTTCAGCCCTCCTTCGCTCAATATCTTCTGCCGCGCGCTGTTCCGCCAAAATGCGTTCCTGTTGCTGACGAATCAGATTGTTGATTTTTGTGATTTGATTTTCAGGATAACTTTCGCCGGGTTTAATTTCCAAAGCTTTTCCGTATTCTGATTTCGCATTATCCCACGCTTCCTCATTGAAAAACCCATCGGCAGCCAAAATAATATTCCGGTAATTTTCATCCAGTTCCTGCTGTGCCAACAGCTTCTCAATCTCAGCAAGCCTCTCTTTTGG
>CAZVAD010000064.1:0-10356 GCA_964624645.1 uncultured Mariniphaga sp. | reverse complement strand
GGTTTCACCTGCAATGCCGACTGATAGGCGCTTCTGGAATTATCATAATCTGTCAAAGTAAACAGACTGTCGCCACGGGAAATGGCACGGGCGTACTGCCGGTCCTGTTCTGCCTGCAACGCAGCAAGGCGAGCCTGTTCGGCTGCTTCCGCTTCGGCGGCCAATCGTGCTTCTTCAGCAATAATGGAATTTATCTTTGATATCTGATTCTGTGGATACTCTTCTTTTGGCAGCAAATCAACGGCTTGCCCATATTCAGCCAGCGCTTCGGGATACTGTTTCCGCTGAAACGACCGATCGGCAGATTTTATCAATTTATCATACATTGTACGGTTTGCCAGTTCATTCAGCAAATCCCTGATTTCCTGAATTCTCCGGGTGGCCACTTCATCACCGGGTTTGTGGGTGAGCGCACTTTCAAAAAAGGAAATGGATTTCTCGTACATCTGCTTTTCAAAATTAACCTCAGCCTGAAAAATTGCCTGGTCGTAACCCTTCAATCTTTCTGCGTTTTGTGACTGCTGTGCCAATATTTTATCAATTTCTTCAATCCTTTGCTTCGGATACGATTCGTTTCCCTTTAATTCCAGAGCCTGACGATAAGTGTTCTGCGCATCAACATAGAGCAATTCCTTAAAAGAATTGTCTGCTTTTTTTATCAGTCCGGCATAATCCTGCTCCATTTGCTGCTGTTTCAGGATTCCCGCAATTTCATCAATACGCTGCTGCGCATGGCGGTTATTGGCATCCACCGAAAGCGCCCGGTTGTAAGCATTTCGCGCCTCCTGATATTTTTTTGCAGAGAACAATTCATCTGCCTGCTTTATCAGCTCATTCAGCCTGTCAGCCAGCGCCTGCTGCATTTCACCGGCAACCATCAGCAAGCCCAACAAATCATTAATTTCCGCAATGCGGTCTTTCGGATACTGCTCCTTGGGAAATATTTTGCTTGCTGCCTGATATCCGTCAAGCGCCTTCAAAAACTCCTCTTTTTTGTACTCATTCTCTGCTTCCTTAATGAGCTGGTCATATTCTTTCCGCAATTCGGCAAGTTCAGCTTTTGTCAGTCCGGCCAGATAATCGGCTTCCCTGCTGATAAGTTGCGACTGAAGGATTGCCTGATCTATCAGGTGCTTGATCTGCGCTTCGTTATAATACAAATCGGAAATAAAATTATCCACGCGTTCGCTGTAGTAAAGCTTCATCACCGTATTTTCTGAGAAAGTACGTTCAATTCCGGGTATCTCCGTGAAAAGTCTGATATTAACAGGAAACGGCGGAAAAATCGGATCAGACTGAAGTACCTGTCGCGGCACTTTGGTATCCACAACAATTTTTTGCGGAAAATTTCCCGGACAACTGAAAATCAGGACAAATTCGTGATTGTAGTTCAATTCAACCTTATAATTTCCATCGG
Organism: uncultured Mariniphaga sp.; assembly: GCA_964624645.1. Classification (GTDB taxonomy): domain Bacteria; phylum Bacteroidota; class Bacteroidia; order Bacteroidales; family Prolixibacteraceae; genus Mariniphaga. The sequence continues at coordinate 8,939 of CAZVAD010000064.1, read as the reverse complement.
GACCGATACCATAGTTATCGAGACGCCTGCCATCGCGATACATCTGAATAATTGCACCATCCACAACGCCTTCCTGCACAGATACGGCGCCTTCCACGGCAAGTCCGTTGCTTCGCTGGGAAAAAGCCGGCAAAAAAACAGCATTTATCAGTAAAAACGTTAATATAATTTCAAAGCAAATCTTCTTCATATAATTACTTCAAGTAATAGCCAAAACGAATATAGATACATTTAATTATTTGCAAAACATTATTTTATGCCTGATGTTTTATTTCACTTAAATTTTCCAATTTTCTGCCAGTTGTTCTGCAAAAAGTATAAGTTTGACAATTTTCCAAACAAATTGATACATGAAGCGTGAAGCAAATTTGTTTACAGCTCTGTTGCCTGTATTGTTTCTCATCATTCTTTTAACGTCCAATGTTTTTTTATTTGAAAACACTCTGGAAGGCTCCAATCAGATAGCGCTTATGCTTTCGGCAGCGATTGCCGGGATTATTTCAATCAGGCTGGGAGTTTCCTGGAAAAAAATCAGAAAGAAAATTGTCGGAACCATTGCATCCGCCATGCCCTCCATTTTAATTTTACTTTTAATCGGCTCGCTTGCAGGCACATGGATGATAAGTGGCGTGGTTCCTGCCATGATATATTACGGACTTGACATTATCACTCCAAAAATGTTTTTATTTACGGCGGTGATTGTTTGTTCCATTGTGAGCGTTTCCACAGGCAGTTCATGGTCAACGGTGGCAACCATCGGTGTGGCACTGCTGGGAATTGGAAAGACGCTTGGCATAAACGATGCGGTTGTTGCCGGGGCAATAATCAGCGGCGCCTATTTCGGAGATAAAATCTCTCCGCTGAGCGACACCACCAATCTTGCCTCAGCCATGGCGGGCACCAATCTGTTTACGCACATCCGCTATATGCTTCACACCACTGTCCCGTCTCTGGCAATCACGCTAATCCTGTTTTTGGCGATTGGTTTCAGTGGCAGTCATTCGGGAACACCGGCTCATGTGGAAGACGTCAAAACAGCTATTGAGGCGACATTTAACACAAATCCCGTTTTATTTCTTGTGCCGGTTGCCCTCCTGACAATCATTATGCTGAAGGTTCAACCGCTTCCGGCGCTGCTTGCCGGAACGTTGTTGGGCGGAGTTTTTGCCGTAATTTTTCAGCCGGAAATCATCAGAGAGATAGCCGGAAACAGTGAAAATTATATCCGGTCTTCCTACATTTCGGTGATGCAATCCATGTTTGGCGACATCTCCCTGCACACAACCGATGAAAGCGTCAATAACCTTTTCAGCACTTCCGGAATGCGCGGAATGCTGGATACCGTGTGGCTTATTCTGGCAGCGATGGTTTTTGGTGGCGCTATGGAATCGGCTGGCCTGTTGCGCCGGATAACAGAAACAATCGTTAAATACGCCAGGGGTACAGGCGGCCTGGTTACCTCCACCGTGGGAACCTGTATCTTTTTTAATGCCACCGCATCCGACCAGTACATTGCGATTGTGGTTCCGGGAAGGATGTTCAAAAAAACTTATCAGGAAAAAGGACTTGCACCGGAAGTGCTCAGCCGGACACTCGAAGACAGCGGAACCATGACTTCGGCGCTGATTCCATGGAACACATGTGGCGCAACCCAATCAAAAATTTTAGGAGTCGGAACTTTTGCCTATGCCCCCTACGCATTCTTCAACCTAATCAGTCCGCTGATGAGTATTTTATTTGCCTACCTGAATATTAAAATCAGACGAACAGGCAAAAATATTAAATCTGAGTCTTCAAAAATTGAAATAAAACAGCTTTAAGCTGCAAAAACAACTTTTGGTTAAACGTTATGTTTTATTAGTCATAAACCCGGGTATCCCATCAATGGTTTTTATATTTTTTTTCACAGAAACAGAAAATTATACGCATCCCGGTTTATATTTTTTCAATAAAAACACGTAACTTCGTAAAAAGCGACGGAAATGAGTAATACATTACTGGAATATCTGACAAAGCGCATGAAAACCGAACATGCACATGAACCGGAAAAGGAGCATCCCGGGCCGCTGATAACCATTTCGAGAGAAGCGGGCAGCAATGCTGAAGACCTGGCTCACAAAATTGCCGAAAAATTGAATCAAAGGCATCATGGGCCGAACTGGCGGGTACTGAGCAAGGAAATTTTCTATAAAAGTGCAAAAGATCTTGACATGCACCCGGAGCATGTCATGCGGGTTTTCAAATATGAAGAAAGCTACACCCTGAATGACATCCTGAATGCATTTGGCACAAAAAAGTTCAAAAGTGAAAAAAGAGTAATCAAAACGGTTAATGAAGTTATCCGCTCGTTTGCCGAAGAAGGCTTTTGCATCATTGTCGGGCGGGCTTCACACATCATTGCAAGTGATATTAAGAGCGCGCTTCATTTGCGGCTGATTGCACCCCAGGAATACCGGATAAAAACCATCATGGAGCATGACAAACTAAACCGTAGTGACGCCATAGCCTATATCGAGAAACTGGAGCGTGAGAGAAAGGCATTCCGCAAAGCCGTCAGAAAGGAATCACCCGAAAAGGACACTTTTGACATTTGCATTAACCGTGCTTCTTTTGAAGATGAAGAAACTGTTGACCTGATTGAAGTCGCTGCCGAAAAGAAAGGTATTTTCAAAAACTACCCATACTTTCTTCTATGAGAAATCAAAAAAAGCTAAAACAGAAATGGTTTACCGACTATCTGTATATTCTCACCGGCTCATTCATCCTTGCAGCTGGATTTGTCTATTTTGTCACACCGCATAAAATTGTTCCGGGAGGAGTTTACGGCATTGCCATCGTAGTTCACTACCTGACTGCCGGATGGTTTTCTTTCTGGCCTGACGGATTTCCGGTGGGGTTATTCGGGTTGATTATCAATATTCCGCTCACCATTGCCGGAATCAAAATTCTCGGTCCCCGTTTCGGTGTAAAAACCATTGTCGGTTTTGTGCTGACCTCAGCCTTCATAGACGGAATTACCTGGCTACGCCCCGGCGGGAATATTCCCCTCGTTGATGATGTACTGCTCTCCAGCTTTTTTGCAGGCGTACTGATTGGTGCGGGGCTTGGACTGATTTTTAAATCACGTGCAACTTCCGGTGGTTCCGATATCATCGCGATGATTATTGCAAAATACACCAGACAGCAATTAGGAAAACTGATGATTTATGTAGATTCCTCCATTGTCCTGTTGGGGCTGATTGCCTTCAGAGACTGGCATATCCCGCTCTATTCGTGGGTGGTAATCTACATTACGGGGCGCGTAATTGACGCCATTCTTGAAGGCGCCGATTACAACAAAGCGCTGTTGATTGTTTCTAAAAAACATCAGGAAATCAAAGATAAAATTCTGGTTGATCTGGAGCGGGGCGGCACTTATCTAAAAGGAACCGGCATGTTTACCGGCGAAGAAAAACAGATTATCTACACCGTAGTCAGTCGTCGTGAAGTGGCGATTCTGCAGGAATTTATCAGTACTATTGATCCGGATGCCTTCATCACCGTGATGAACGCCAATGAGATTTTAGGCGAAGGATTCCAAAGCCTGCACAGCAAAATAGAATCCGGCTAATTTTTTCACAAACCGGATTTCTTTCTTTTGGGTAAACAAATTTCATTTTCTCAACAAACCGGTTTACTTTTCACTTTTAATTCTGTAAATTTGTTTTATCCGGAAAACAATTGACAAGCAATGCTAAAGAAACTGGCACTCACCCTCTTATCATTCATTTATTTCCTGACGGCAAATGCACAGTCAGTGGGGCTGGTATTGAGTGGCGGCGGAGCAAAAGGCCTCGCACACATTGAAATTATACGCACCCTGGAAAAAAATGGCATCCCCATCGACTATATTGCCGGAACTTCCATCGGGGCAATTATCGGAGGACTTTATGCAGCGGGCTATTCCCCCGACGAAATGGAACAGCTTTTTCTTTCTGATGAATTTTATTTCTGGTCAACCGGAAGGATTCAGAAAGAATACCGCTATTTCTTCTTAAAACCGGAACCTGATCCCTCCTGGCTTGAATTGCGCATTGAAAGAAGACATGACAAGCTCGCGCTGCTTCCGCCGACAAACATCATCCCTGAGGAACAGATGGATTTTGCATTCATGGAGCTGTTTACACCGGCCAATGCTGCATCATCCAATCAGTTTGACAGCCTGATGGTTCCCTTTTTCTGTGTGGCAACCGACGTTTTTTCAAACCGGGAAGTTATTCTGCAAAAAGGTGATTTGGGAGAGGCAGTCCGCGCATCCATGACTTTTCCACTCTATTTCAAACCCATTGAAATTGATGGAAAACTGCTTTTTGACGGTGGGATGGTAAATAACTTCCCACAGGATCAGATGGAAAAAATCTTTAACCCCGACATCATTATTGGACACAAAGTTGCCGGTGACCTTCAGGCGCCATCATCGGATAATGTAATGGCACAGATTACAAATATGGTGATGAGACCAACCGTTTATGAAATATCCCCTGAAAAGGGAATTATGATGGAAACCGATTTATCAACCGTCGGACTACTTGATTTTCAGAAATATGACTACATCACCGGGAAAGGACAAAAAACAGCTGAGAGCATGATTGACAGTATAAAATCCCGAATTGAAAGAAGAATTGATCCCAACATGGTCACTAAAAAGAGGAGCGAATTTAAAGCCAAAAAGCCGGAGCTTTACTTTCAGAATATTCAGATTGAGGGAGTTCCCGATCCGTTGCAGCGAAAATTCATTATTCAGTCAATCAAACACAAGTTTAATATTGTGTCTCTGAACTCACTTAAAACAGATTATTTTAAACTCATTGCCGACGATCACCTGAAATCCATCCGCCCTGTTGCTTATTATAATCCGGCTTCGGGATTTTACGACCTGCACCTGAAAGTGACGCCTGAAAAAAAGGTACGGGTGAATATCGGCGGAAACATCTCCACCAAGCCCATAAACCAGGGATTTGGGAGCTTCGACTATCAAAGCTATAAAGGGCGTGCATACACATTGAGTTCAAACATCTATTTTGGCCGATTCTACAGTTCATTTTTAGCCGGGGGTAGAATTGATTTCCCCTCTTCTCTCCCATTCTATGTCTCCGGGTATTCAACATTCAACCGCTGGGATTTTTTCTCATCCAGTTCAGAGCTCTTTTTTGAGGATGTGCGGCCACCATATATCATTCAGAATGAATATAATATTCGACTGGAAGCCGGAATACCACTCGGACTGCATTCCAAATTTTACACAGGAGCAACATTTGCCAGCTCCAGTGACCAGTACTATCAGACGGATATTTTCAAGAAAGAGGATTTACCCGATAAAACTGCATTTAATGCTTTTATCAGTCAAATCGGGATTGAAAATTACTCGCTGAATTTCAAACAGTTTTCCACTGAAGGGGCAAACCATTCGTTAAACATTAAATATATTTCCGGAAAAGAGACCCACAAACCGGGGACGACCTCCTCCATGTCATATATTACACATCAGAATCACAATTACTTTCTGATCAGGGGAAAGTCAATCAGATATAATAAAATTTCAAGAAGGTTCACTTTGGGAACCCAGGCGGAGGCAGTTTTCAGCAATAAAGGGTTGTTGAAAAACTACCGCTCAACCAAACTGACTGCGCCGGGCTACTCCCCTACTCCCCACAGCCAGTCATTGTTCATTGAAAATTTCCATGCAAATAATTTTCTTGCCGGCGGAATAAAGGCAATCCTGAATTTCAATCAGTCCTTGCATTTCAGGCTGGAAGCGCACGGCTTTGTGCCGATAAAGGAAGAATTTCCCAATGAGGACTTTACGGCTTTCAAAAGCGATGATTTTTTCACCAGCTACTACCTTCAGGGACTTGCCGCACTGGTTTACAATACGGGCGCCGGCCCTGCAAGCATTATGCTGAATTATTATGAAAAACCAAATACCAAATTGTATCTGACCCTGAATTTCGGATATATTTTGTTTAATAAGAGAGGATACTAAAGCACACGATTTCAAACTGAAATGGCCTTGCCGTATTTAATAATTTCATTAACAATCGGGTCGGAAATATCAAAATCTTTTTCCCTGAATGGATGAGGTTCAATCCTGCTGTCAATATTTCTTCTCAAGCGCATTAAATCCAGTTGCATGTCAACGAGATTGGTGAAGTCCTTTAGCACAATGGCAATATCAATATCACTGTCTTTATTAAAATTACCTTTTGCATAAGAGCCAAAAAGGAAAATTTTCACATAATCATACTTTGACTTAACTTCAATAGCATATTCTTGTGCAATATCTAAAACATCTCTTTTATCCATTCTCTGATAATTATTATTTTTTCAATCCATCCCGAAGTGTACTCCGGTGTACATAATTTGTAAAATTCTCTTTTGAAACTATCATATCTGGCATTCAGATTAAACGAGGTAATCTCATCCAACCAATCAGCAAGTTCGTTTGTCATTTTCAAGCCAGTTAGCTCACCTAACCTAAAGAGATTATGCGTAAAAGGAGCATGTTCTTGAAATTGTTTAACGTACAAAGCCTTTAATAATTTCTCAATTGAGATATGTCCTAAAAACAATGACCATGAATATGATTTTGAATCATACAAAACCAGCATTGTTTTGAAATCATCATCTGACATTTCAATCCAATGATTAATTATCTTTTCCGAGTCAATATTTGATTTATTTCTATTCATTATTCGTACAAAATCACAAAAATATATCCTAAAATAATTCAAAATCTTATTTTGTGAATCTCAAAATGATTACTTCCCTGTAAATAATTGCTTAAGCTAATGTAACAGACTATAATTCACAACTTTCATCAGGATATTAATAATAAAGACAAATATAACAGATTCTTTGAAAACTCCCATTCACAGAGTGATTTGAAATCACTCCGTGAATAAAACAGAGTTATATTTTCAAATAACTTACACCACTCTAAAATTCAAGTTATTAACAATTTCAATTTCCCGGCAGGGAATTCACTCCCCGCTGTTTATATGTTTTCATGCGATTAGTTGGCTATAAACCTAATTTTGAATAGTTTCGCTGCAAAATCATAAGAAAATGATACAGGATTCCGAACTTCTTCTGAATAGCGACGGCACAATTTTTCATTTGCACCTGAAACCCGAAAGCATTGCAGACCAGATTATTTTAGTCGGTGATCAGGACCGGGTAAATACAGTGTCCTCATTTTTTGACTCCATTGAATTTGAAGCCGAAAACCGTGAATTCAGAACAGCTACCGGATGGTACAACAACAAAAAAATCTCTGTAATCTCTACCGGCATCGGCACCGACAACATTGACATTGTGCTGAACGAACTGGATGCACTCGCAAATATTGACCTGAAAAAACGGGAAATAAAACAGGAAAAAAGATCGCTTCAGTTTGTGCGAATCGGCACTTCCGGCGGGTTGCAGGGAGACATTCCCCTGAACTCGTATGTGGTTTCGCAAAAGTCCATCGGGTTTGACGGCATGTTGAATTTTTATGCAAACCGGGAGAAATATTGTGACCTGGAGCTTGAAACTGCTTTCAAACAATTTACCGGCTGGAAAAAATCACTTCCGGAATTATATGTGGTGGACGCATCGGAAAAGCTTTTGCAAAAATTCAGTACTCCCGATTTTATTCAGGGCGTCACAATTTCTGCCCCGGGCTTCTATGGCCCGCAGGGGCGGGTCTTGCGGCTTCCGCTTTCCATGCCGGAGCTGAATGACCGGATTGCAGAATTTGAATTTAAAAACTACAAAATCTCCAATTTCGAGATGGAAAGCTCGGCAATTTACGGTCTTTCCAAAATGTTAGGACACGAAGCGCTCGCTGTTTGCCTGATCATTGCCAACAGGGTGCTGGGAAAGGCAAATGAAAATTATCGCCCGGAAATGGAAAAACTGATACAGATTGTTCTGAATCATTTAACAAAATAGAGTATGAAAACAAGCAGGTTAAAAGCGTTGATAAACTTGCTGGATGACCCTGACCATCTGGTTTTCCATACTGTGAGAGATGAATTACTGAAAACCAGAGAGAATATCATTCCCGTGCTCGAAGAAAAATGGGAAGAAAGCTATGATGAGTTTTTTCAGGAGCGGATTGAAAATATTATCCACGATGTACAATTCAAAAAAACTACATCCCTGCTGAAAAAATGGATTAAATCCAACAACAACGATCTGCTGGAAGGTTTTCTGATTGTTGACAGATTCCAGTATCCGGATTTAAACAGCGCCGGAGTTTTTCAAAAAATTGAAAAAATCAGCAAAGCTGTGTGGCTTGAGCTGAACAACTCACTCACAATGCTTGAGAAAGCAGCCATTTTAAATCATTTCTTTTACGGTGTTCACGGTTTTTCCGTAAACCTTTCCCACCCTAAGTCTCCACAAAACTGCTACATCAATCAGCTTTTGGAAACAAAAAAAGGGAACCCCGTCTCTATCAGTCTGCTTTATACAATTCTTGCCCGAAAAGTCGGATTGCCGGCGCAACTTGTGGATTTTCCCAAAAATCCGCTGGTGGCAATCGTCAGCAGCGATATTGCGCAAAAGATATATGGAGAAAACAGCAAAGTGCTTTTTTATATTAATCCGACAAACAGAGGCTCGGCTGTCAGCCGCAGAGAAGTCGAGTTCTACTTGAAAAAAAACAACCATGCACCCTGTGAAAAATATGCCGAACCAAAAAATGACCGGCTATTTATCAGGCGGCTGCTTGAATCACTCAGAGAATCCTATCTGTCCATGGGGTTCACCGAAAAAAAGGAAAAGACGGAAATGCTGGTTCGCTTTTTTCCTGACAGTTGATAAAATTTCAGAAAATATTGCTCCTACCCAAATCAGGTCAGAATATTTCTGCAATACTCAACACATCGGATAACTTCTTTCTGTGCATCCGA
>CAZVAD010000063.1:0-15240 GCA_964624645.1 uncultured Mariniphaga sp. | reverse complement strand
CCGGAGTTCTTCAGGAAATGCTTTCAGCGCTCCGCTTACCATTCCTGTCTTTTCAGCAAATGCATAAAGCCCTTTTTCCACCGCATTTTCTGTAAAAGTAAAATGGGGCCACTCCTTTTTTTGCCAGTTGTAAACTTCCATGAGCCGTAAATAAAACAGTTTCGGCTCAAATATAGTGAAACAATGAGCCGAATACAAAATAATTACGGCTCATTGTTAGCTTCACTTTTTGATATTGAATGACTGAAATACGCAGGTTTTAAAATCAGTGTCGGTATTTCCGTTGATGCCATCAGTAACTGTATCGTTTAAACTGAAATAAATTCACTTGAACGGGAAAATTCAGGGCAGGCGCGGAAAGCGCCTGCCTAATAACAAGGGTAATTGTTGAACAACCTCTAAATTTTCAAGACCAACACAAAGACAATCACAATTACGAAGATGACAATCCAATAAACACAGTATTTATTATCAACCTATCAATCAGGTTATATGGAATTCTCGGTGAGATAGAAATGGCATTTTACAAAACTTTGTTTTAGGAAAAGTTGCGTATATTTGTGTGTTACCAGTAATTTTAACCAAATTCAAAAGACAAAATACAATTGAAAAAAGAAGACGTTCAAAACAAAGAAGATTATGTGAATTTTATATTGTTAGAACTCTATAAAAAAGTACATCCAGTCGATTTAGGGAGTTTCTTTATGGAACTTATGCCAACAAGTGGGATTGACAATTTTAGAGATTTGTTGGACGAGTTGCACGAAAATAAATTAGTAACTAAAAAATCAGAACCTAGCGGACGCGTTCCTGAAATGCCTCATTTAGTGAAAATGGATTTGAGGTATAGCATAAGTTTAAAAGGAATAGAACATTTAAAAAAACAAAACATTATAGAGAACAAAAAAATGGAATTAAAAGATGTTTTTGTAACTTACAGTTGGGATGATGAGCAACATAATGATAAAGTCATTTCATTTACAAATTTTTTAAGGGACAAAGGTTTTGAAGCAGAAGTTGACAAGCTAAGGTCTCAAAGAGAATCTGCAACCGATTTTAATAAAATGATGCATCAAGCAATGACAGATTATAGAAAAGTCATTGTGGTGTTGTCAAAAGGCTATAAAGAAAAAGCAACAGCATTTAAAGGTGGTGTCGGAAATGAATATAATCTAATCATTAAGGATATTGAGCAAGCCAACAATAAGTATATTTTAGTTTCATTCGAAAAAATATCGGATGATATTACGCCTTTGTTTTTCAAAGGAAGACACATTATTGATTTGTCAATCAAAGAAAATATTAACGAATTATTCTCAAAACTAATGGATGAGGAAATAATCGAATTTTCAGAGGTTGGTAAAAATAAACCTCAAATAGCTAAAAAAGTCATACCACCATTTGAAGTCAAAGAAAAAGATGTACAGATTATTGATTTAATTCCTAAATTCGATTTAGCGAGTCAATTTGCAAATTTATTGACCAAAATCGAATATGAATTGAGTGTTGAACTCAAAAATGAAGCTGATGAAATTTTTGAGGATTATAATTTAGAAGTTCATTATCCACAAAACTCAACAGAATATGATGTTGATGGAAAAATAGAGAATAATTATAAAATCGTCACATATGAGGATAATCCTAAAATTTTCCCTAAACAATCAAAAAGCGTTAAGCTACACAGAATATTAATAAGAAATTATACAGCAAAAGAAATTTTAGAAAACAACTTAATTGTTAAAGTATTTTCTAAATACGGAGTTGTGGAAAAAGAATTTAATCTATCTGAAGTTTTGAAATTTAATTCAAATTATGGGAATGAGAATTTAACCATTGACAAGTTTCATGATAAAAACTATAGATAAAAAACTACTGACAACAAAAAAATTGGCAAGAGTGGCAGAAACAATGATCCGATAATTAAAAGTTCGTTAGACTTTGTTAATTAAAACCAGAAAAAATGACAGGTAAAAAAGCAGGAAACAGAAATTTAACTAAGGCTAAAAACACTAAAAATGATGAATTTTACACTCAATACTACGATATTGAGCGTGAAATCAATGCCTATTTAGAATACAATCCAGATGTATTCCGGGGTAAAACTATTTTACTTCCGTGCGATGACCCCGAATGGAGCAATTTTACCAAGTTTTTTGCACAAAATTTTGAAAATTTCGGGCTGAAAAAACTAATCTCCACAAGCTATGCTCCGGAAAGTAAAAAATACAAAGGCGGTTACCAACCCACTTTATTTGAAGTCAACGACCCGCAATTTGATGAAAAGAAAACCATTACAAACGGTAAAATTTTCACATTAACACGCGACAAAACAGGAGATGGAAAGATTGATGTAGAAGATTTAGAATGGACTTATCTTAAAGGAGACGGGGATTTTAAAAGTAAGGAAATTATCAAACTTCGGGATGAAGCAGATATGATTATTACCAATCCTCCATTTTCGTTGTTCCGGGAGTTTTTGGCCTGGATAGTAGAAGCCGATAAACAGTTTTTGATTATTGGAAATATGAACGCCATTACTTACAAAGAAGTTTTCCCGTTAATCAAAGAGGATAAAATGTGGCTTGGAAATGGATTTAAAGCTGGGAATGCTTTTTTCTCATCTCCCACTACAAATGATTATGCAGACGGAGTTTTCAATCCAGATACTGGTCTTGTAAAATTTAGAAATGTGGTTTGGTTTACCAATATTGACCACGGCAGACGACACCAGCCTTTGCCTTTAATGACAATGCAGGACAATATTAAATTCAGCAAACACAAAGAAATTAAAGGAAAAGAATACCGGAAATATGATAATTATGATGCTATAGATGTTCCTTTTACTGATGCTATTCCAAGTGATTATGATGGAGTAATGGGAGTTCCTATCAGTTTTTTAGACAAATATTCGCCTGAACAATTTGAAATATTAGGTTCTAATTTAACCCTTGGGACTCCAATCGCAGAAATAGCAAAAGAGGGCTCCTATTCTAAAGGTGGTCCAAGTTTTTACACATCCAATAATGATGGAACTTATAAAAGAATCTATACTCGAATCGTAATAAAACATCGTGAAAAATAAAAAAAGTTATATCATCTATTATTAATCAAGCATAGGAATATTGAGCAATGAGAGAGGATTTAATACTAAGTCATAAAGAGATTGAAAGACGGATTTATACCATCCAAGAAGAGCATGTTATGCTTGATAGAGACTTAGCGGAAATGTATCAGGTGAAAACAAGAGTATTAAATCAAGCTGTTAAACGAAACATAGAAAGATTTCCTGAAACATTTTATTTTCAATTGAATGGTAAAGAAGTAAATTCTATGGTATCACAAAATGTGATACCTTCAAAACAACACTTAGGAGGCCATCGACCTTATGTCTTCACCGAACAAGGTGTCGCTATGTTATCCATCGTTTTGAGAAGTGATATAGCTCTTACTTTAAAATAAAACTTATGAATAACGAAATAATACTATACCAAACAGAAGATTTACCTGAACGGATTGAAGTAAGAATAGAAGAAGAAACGGTTTGGTTGTCGCTTAACCAGATTTCTCAACTATTTGGAAGAGATAAGTCTGTTATATCAAGGCATTTAAGTAATATTTACAAGGAAGGAGAGTTGAATAAAGAAGCAACTGTTGCAAAAAATGCAACAGTTCAAATAGAGGCAGGTAGAAAAGTAAAAAGAGAAATAGAATATTATAATTTAGATGCTATAATATCCGTGGGTTATCGAGTTAATTCCAAACGAGGCACTCAGTTTCGTATCTGGGCTACAAATGTTCTAAAAGACTATCTTCTTAAGGGCTATGCATTGAATCAGCGGATGAATAGAGTTGAAAATAATGTAGATGAATTAAATAAAAAAGTAGATGCTATTGCCTTACACATTCAATCCAATCAGTTACCTAAACAAGGCATTTTCTTCGATGGTCAAGTCTTTGATGCTTATGAATTTACTTCTAAGATCATTCGTTCTGCTCAAAAAAGCATTGTTTTGATTGATAATTATGTTGATGAATCCACATTTGTCCATTTAAGCAAAAAGAAAAAAGAAGTACAGGTTACTTTGCTTTGTAAAAGCGTGAATAAGCAATTAAAGTTGGACATTCAAAAAGCCAACGAACAATATGGAAATTTTGAGCAAAAAATATTCAACAAAAGCCATGACCGTTTTTTAATCATTGATAATTCGGAAGTTTATCATCTTGGGGCATCACTAAAGGATTTAGGTATGAAATGGTTTGCCTTTTCAAAAATGGATAAAACAAGTGTACAATATATTTTAGATAGAATTTCTAATTTAACTTAAAATATTTAAACATGAAAACAACACTACAAACAGAAATAACAATAAAAGACATTTGCGATGGATTCGTTTACAATGAATTAGAAGGCAGGGGACTTTTTGGACTGTCTGGTAAACTCACCATTCAGCCCGAATATCAAAGAAATTATATTTACGCAGATGGCAAAAAGGATGTTGCCGTAATCGAATCTATTCTAAAAGGCTACCCCTTGGGTTTGATCTATTTCAACAAAGTAAGCGATGACCATTTTGAAGTTTTAGACGGACAGCAAAGGATTACAAGCTTTGGTCGCTATGTAACCAATAAATTTGCCATAAAAGATGAAAACGGGATGGAGCAATATTTTAGCGGGATTGCAAAAGACAAGCAAGAAAAAATATTGAACACTAAACTTTTGATTTATGAATGTGAGGGCACTGAAACCGAGATTAAAGAGTGGTTTAGAACCATCAATATTGCAGGTGTTCCCCTCAACAGTCAAGAGCTTCTGAATGCAGTCTATTCAGGTCCGTTTGTTACGCTTGGCAAAGAAGAGTTTTCAAATTCACAAAATGCCAATATCCAAAAATGGAGTGCTTATGTGTCAGGAACAGCCAACCGGCAAGATTTTTTGGAAAGAGCTTTAGAATGGGTAAGTAAAGAAAATGTTGGCGATTATATGAGCCGACACCGCTATGATGACAATATAAATGAACTTAAAAACTATTTTAACAGCGTAATTGATTGGGTTTCGGCAGTTTTCATAGACGTTGAAACTGAAATGCGAGGTTTAGAATGGGGACGATTGTACGAAACATACAAGAATCAACCTTACAGTCCTCAAAAAGTATCTCAGCAAGTTCAAGAGCTCTATGCTGACCCTTATGTGAAAAGTAGAAAAGGCGTTTTTGAATATATCCTCGGTGGTTCAATAGATACAAAACTTTTGGATGTTCGGGTTTTTGATGAAGCAACTAAAAAATCTGTTTATGCAAAACAAAAAACGGAAGCAGAAGAAAAAGGAATTTCTAATTGTCCACTTTGTGCTATTGGTCACGATGCAAATAAAGCAAAAATTTGGAGTTTAAAAGATATGGATGCTGACCACGTTACCGCTTGGAGCAAAGGTGGAGCGACTGACATTAAAAACTGCGAAATGTTGTGTAAAACACATAATCGGGCAAAAGGGAATAAATGATAAAAATGCCCAATTGCTAACACGCCCGTTTGGTGCAAGTGCTACTATTGTTCTGAAACGGAAAATTGGTTTTGCTCAGGTCGTTTTATAACGCTGAGTTTCGGCGTATTTGCACCTACCTGCGCCAAGCGCCAAACCGTTGGCAGTCGGTTTGGAAATATAAAAAGTTTGCAAAAGCAGAAAAGGAACAGAATAAACAAAACATAGTAACGAATTGAGCTTAAATCTACCAGTTTAAAGAATTGAACAACGGAAAACCATTTTTTGCAAACTCGACCGCAGGCACAGCCTTTCGGTTGTGGACAGCTACTGGATAACCCCTGAATATTATTTCACCTTTAGCTGGGTTTATGGCTCCGGGCAGCCCGTTACCTTACCGCTTTATGTCTATTTCCCCGGAAGTTTTCATTTTTCCGATGGCAGCACCGATTTTCAGAATAAGGCTTATGTAAGCCTGTACGCGCAAAGCGAACGGGAAAATTCAGGACTTAAAAACAATCAGGGTTCACTCTCCCTGAAAATTCTGTTTTCCCCGGATGATTTCAGCACATGCTTTTTATCAGGGTTTCCTTTTGCAGGAGATAATTAATTTCTATTTTAGGGCAAAAATTAATGCGCCATGATCACACTAACTCAATTGGAATATATTGTCGCGGTGGATACCTATCGCCATTTTGGCAAAGCTGCCGAATCGTGCTTTGTTACTCAGCCCACGCTTTCCATGCAGATTAAAAAGCTGGAAGAAGATTTACAGATCATCATTTTTGACCGCAGCAAACAGCCGCTGATTCCCACCGATGTGGGTGTCCGCGTGGTGGAGCAGTCAAGAATAGTTCTGAAAGAAACCGAAGAACTCAACAACATTGTCAAAGACCACAAGAATCTGGTCTCCGGGATGTTGCGCATCGGAATCATTCCTACCCTTGCGCCCTATCTTTTGCCGCTTTTCATCGGCCATTACAAAAGGAAATACCCGAATATCCACATCAAAGTCATTGAACAGACCACCGACAAAATTATCAATCTGCTCAACAAAGACCTGATTGATGTCGGCATTGTTGTCACTCCGCTGAAGGAGGGAAAAATCATTGAAAAACCGGTTTTTTATGAGGAGATGATGATTTATGTGAATCCTGAAAACAAACTGTATGTTAAAAAAGAGCTTTCGCTTGAGGACATCAGCGCGCCGGATGTGTGGTTGCTGAGCGACGGGCACTGCTTCAGAAATCAGGTGGTGAATCTTTGCTCTTTCCTTGGCAGTGTGGACAGCCGGTTGCCTTTTCATTTTGAAGCCGGATCACTGGAAACCCTTATGAACATTGTTGACCGGGAAGGGGGAGTTACACTGATTCCCGAACTCGCAACATTAAATATGCACGAAAGCAGAAAAGCGAACGTCAGAAAATTCAACAGCCTGAAACCGTTGCGCGAAGTCAGTCTGACCTATTCCCTTCATTTTGCAAAGCATAAGCTGATCAATCTGTTGTTCCGCGAGATAAAAAATGTGATTCCGCAAGAACTTCAAAATGAACAAAGAGGAACCATTGTGGAATGGAAATAAATTTTCAGCCATTCAGAAATTTTAATTACATTTGCGCCCTATTTTTGCGGACGTGGCGGAATTGGTAGACGTGCCAGACTTAGGATCTGGTGCCTGACGGCGTGGGGGTTCGAGTCCCTTCGTCCGCACAAATCTCAGCCCGACGGACGATTTCAGATTATTTCGTGAAACGGGCATGATGGATCACAAAAACCTTTGACAAAATTAATTTTACAGTATTCCGACAGAAACAATCGAACCGGCATGAAACAAGACATGAAAGGAATTTCACGCTGAATATTCCTTTCGCCGGAGCAGGTTTCAGATGTGCCTAAAAAATTAACAATAGGGAAAAATGAAAATTACCAGAGAAAACATTGACGATTTAAATGCCGTGATTAAGATTTCAATTGAAAAATCTGATTACGAAGAAAATGTTGATAAAACTTTGAATGATTACCGGAAGAAAGCGCAAATTCCGGGGTTCAGGCCGGGGAAAGCGCCCATGGGACTGATTAAAAAACGCTTTGAAAGAGCAACTGTGGCAGAGGAAATCAACCAAATGCTTTTGGAAAACCTGAACGGTTACCTAAGTGATGAGAAGCTTAAAATTTTGGGTGAACCGCTTTCCAGCGCCGGGCATCAGAATCCGATTGACTGGGAAAAGGACGAAAATTTTGAATTTGCATTTGATATTGCCCTGTCGCCTGATATTGAGGTGAAACTGGACAAAGAGGATAAAATAGAATTCCACACCATTGCCGTGTCCGATGAAATGATTGACGATGAAGTGAAAAGGATTACTTCCGGAATGGGCGAATATGGCGAATTAGAGAAAGTGGGCGAAAAAAGCATGGTTTACGGCAGTTTCATAGAACTGGACGAAGAGGGAAACCCGAAAGAAAACGGGATTGAAACCGAAAGGACATTGGTTGCCATTGATTTTGTCAAAGACGAAGAGGTTAAAAAGCAACTTCTGGAAAAGCAAAAGGGGGAAACCGTTACGTTTGATCCGGTGATCGCATTCGGAGACCGCCACGAAGTGGGGCACATGCTGAATATCAGCCATGAACAGGCTGATGAGCTGAACAGTAATTTTCAGTTCACCATCAATGAAATCAGTGAATTGATAAGCGCTGAATTAAATGAAGAGCTGTTCCGGAAACTTTATGGCGAAGAGACGGAAATTAAAACCGAGGAAGATTTCAGAAATAAACTGAAAGAAGAAATTGCAGAATCTCTGCTTAGTTCTTCAGAAACCCGGTTTGCCACTGATGTACGCAAGGCGTTGCTTGAAAAGGTGAATCCCGAACTGCCCGAAGCTTTTCTAAAACGCTGGCTGCAGGAAACAAACAAGGAACTCACTGAGGAGGAGATTGACAGGGATTTTGACGGATTTTTGAAAGATTTGCGCTGGCAGCTCATCAAGGAATATATCGTCAGGGAAAATGAACTGAAAGCAGAAGTGGAGGAAGTCAACGAATTGGCTAAGCAAATGGTTCTTGCACAATATGCCTACTATGGCATTTATAATCTGACGGAAGAGCAACTGGAGACTTTTGCAAAAAATCTGACAGGCAATCCTGAAAGTGTGGAAAGGCTGTATTTGCAGGTTCTGGAAAAAAAGGTTATTGAATTTGTTAAGGAAAAAATAACCGTTGAAAACAAAGAGATATCCAGAGAAGAATTTGAAAAATCCGGCGAATAGTTTTCCCGGATATGCGGATTTCCAACTTTTTTGTAACTTTGAAAATTAGTTTTCAACAGAATACAGCGTTTCATATTCACTTTTTAATGATGACAAAACATGGAAAAAAATAATGAATTCAGAAAATATGCAGTGAATCATGCCGGATTGAGCAGTATGACATTGCATCGCTACAGTTCAGCCTACAGTAATTATATATCACCCACCATCATCGAGGAACGGCAACTCAATGTCGCTTCCATGGACGTTTTTTCCCGCTTGATGATGGACCGGATCATTTTCTTAGGTGTCCCTATTGACGACACGGTGGCCAACATCATCCAGGCCCAGCTTCTTTTTCTGGAATCTACAGATTCCACGAGAGATATTCAGATTTATCTGAATACTCCCGGAGGGCATGTTCATGCCGGGCTTGGAATATATGACACCATGCAATATATTTCAGCCGATGTGGCAACCATTTGTACGGGAATGGCCGCATCCATGGGAGCCGTGCTGCTCACGGCAGGCGCCAAAGGGAAGCGTTCCGCCCTGAGACACTCGCGGGTGATGATTCACCAGCCTATGGGCGGCGCACAGGGACAGGCTTCCGACATTGAAATCACTGCCCGCGAAATCATAAAAATTAAAGCAGAACTCTACAGCATCATTTCCCAGCACTCGGGAAAACCGGTGAAACAGGTGGAAAAAGATGCTGACCGCGATTATTGGATGACTTCGGAAGAAGCGGTCAAATACGGAATGATTGATGAAATTTTAATCCGGGATAAGGCAAAGAAACAATGACGAACAAAAGCAGAAGTGATAAATGTTCATTTTGTGGCCGTGAAAAGAAGGAGGTAAACCTTTTGATTGCCGGCATTGACGGGCATATCTGTGACCGGTGCGTTGAGCAGGCCTATGATATTATCCGGGAGGAAGTCAAAAAAGAGAGTTCTTTCGATCTGGCCGCCATCAAGCTTCTCAAGCCAAAGCAGATCAAGGAGTTTGTTGACCAGTATGTGATTGGCCAGGACGAAGCCAAAAAAGTCATTTCGGTTGCAGTTTACAATCACTATAAACGGCTCACGCAATCTCTGGACAACGACGAAACAGAAATTGAAAAATCCAATATCGTTTTGGTTGGTGAAACCGGAACGGGGAAAACCCTGCTGGCGCGCACTATTGCCAAAATGCTGCATGTGCCGTTTGCCATTGTCGATGCCACCGTTTTAACCGAAGCCGGTTATGTGGGCGAAGACATTGAAAGCATTCTCACCCGTCTGCTTCAGGCCGCCGACTACAATGTGGAATCTGCAGAACGCGGAATTGTATTTATCGACGAGCTGGATAAAATTGCCCGCAAGGGCGACAATCCTTCCATCACCCGTGATGTGTCGGGCGAAGGCGTTCAGCAGGGACTGCTGAAACTGCTGGAAGGTTCCATAGTCAATGTTCCGCCGCAAGGCGGGCGGAAACATCCCGAGCAGAAGCTTATTCCGGTGAACACGAAGAACATACTGTTTATCTGCGGCGGCGCTTTCGACGGCATTGAGCGAATAATTGCAAACCGTTTGAACACGAATATCATCGGCTACAGCGCCAAAAAAGATACAGACCATATTGAAAAAGAAAATCTGCTTCAATATGTTGCCCCACAAGACCTGAAATCTTTTGGCTTGATTCCGGAAATTATCGGTCGCCTTCCGGTGCTGGTTCACCTTAACCCGCTGGAAAAAAATGCCCTGCGGAAAATTTTGACAGAGCCTAAAAATTCCGTGATAAAACAGTATAAAAAACTCTTTCAGCTGGATAATATTGAGCTTGACTTTGAAGAAGAAGCCCTGCAATACATTGTTGAAAAAGCTGTTGAATTTAAATTGGGCGCACGCGGCCTCCGTTCTATCTGCGAGAACATTATGAATGATGCCATGTATGAAATGCCTTCCCGGAAAGTGAAGCAACTCACCATCACCCGTGACTATGCACAGGAAAAACTGGACAGGGTGAGCATCCGGAGATTGAAAGCAAGCTGATTTTCTTTAATCTTCTGCGCGATACCATTCCGTACTCCGCCCCAACAGACGGATTCCTGCAACAAAACCTTTCATTTTAAGCACGTCCTCGCTACCTAACCAGGCGTAGCAGCTATATGTGTTCCCGCTTTTCGGGTCGTAAATGGTGCCATCTTTCCACTCTTTCTTTTTGGCATCATACTCCAGCCCGGATAAAATCTGCAATCCCACAAGCGGACGATCGCGAAGTTTCTCCTCCGGATTGTTATCGTCTTTGGGAGACTTGCCGTCAATGTATTTTTCCGGAATCATATAGATGATGGTTCCGATGTATTTTCCATCTTTCAGCTCAATTTTGAGCTTGATCTCTTTGACATCATTCCACCAGATTCCGGCAACTTTATTGGCTTCCTGCGCCATTCCGGCAATTGCAAAACAACTCAGGAGCAGGAACATCACAATTTTTTTCATATCCGTTCATTTTAAAAATTTCTTTCCTAAAATAGAAATTTTATTGAAACTTTTACCGGTAAACGGATAAAAAAAGAGATTAAGCTGCTTTCAGACTTTTATCGTTTTTAAAAAACAGCACAAAAGCGATCATCAACACTACTGAAGCCAATGTTGTAATTCCCCAGATAGCGTCCCAATTGTAGCCTGCAGCCGTTTTGTAGTGATGGATAAGACGAGCGCACAGGAAATTCCCAACCAGCAGTCCGGCTCCAAACGTAACTAAAAAAATAAATCCCTGCCCTTGTGACCTCAGATGATCAGGCGCCTTTTTGTCGATATAAATCTGGCCGCCCACATAGAAAAACCCAAAAACAAGCCCGTGAATCAAAATTCCGATATAGTACATCCACGGTTGCGCTATGACGCCGCCTGCATAAAAGGAAAGGTACCGGACGGTGAGCGCCACTAGCCCAAGAACCATGGTTTTTCGCAGGCCGAATTTTTTGATGGCAACAGGCACCAGCAGTAAGAATCCCATTTCGGCAAGCACGCCCCAGTTTATGGTGATGGAAATATAGCGGGTATTGATATTCAACAAAAATTCTGAAAAATAGGAGTAATACATGGCAAAAGGAATCATGGAGAGAAAGGAGAAGATGATAAACATTGCAAAATTGCGGTCTTTCATCAGTTGCACTGAACCCAACCCAAAAGCGTCCATCAGGGTGGTTTTTTGTCCTTTTGCCAGTGGCGGCGTGTCGGGCAGGGTGAAATTCACAACGGCTGCGAGCAGGCTCACGGCAGCGCCGCAGTAGAACGGGATATGTGTTCCGTCAAAATCAATATTCAACAGTTTGATGAAAACCAGACTAAAAATCCCGGAAATCACCCATCCGATGGAACCAAACACGCGCACTTTCGGAAAATCCTCCGAAGGAAGATGCGCCATTGCAATGGCTGACGTGAGGCTCCATGAAGGCATATAGGCAAGCATTGCCAGAAGCAGGCAGAAGAATAATGCGTCGGGATTATGGGTTACGGCTGCCCACAGCAACATGAGGGCATGAATCAGGTTCATTCCTGCCAGTACTTTTTGTGCTGCAAAAAACCGGTCAGCCAGCATTCCTATCAGGGGAGACACCATGCATCCGATAGCCATAGAACTCATTATCAGCGCTTTTTGTGTACTACTCACATCCAGATTTGTGAGATAAGCTGCCAGCGGAACCCACCACACGGCAAACATCATGTACTGGAGCCCCATCATTAAAGAAAGTTTGAATTTTTTCATCGTTTTTTTATAAAAAGTTTAAAGTAATTTCGTTGAATTTTTTTCTCTTTTTTGGAAAACCACAAAAAGGATAAGCGATAAAATGGTTATTGCCAGGCCTGCGGTATAGGAAATCTCTTTGGACAGATAGAATCCTTCCGGAGCAAGAAACAGGTAGGAAGACACCACGGCTGTCATAAAAAGCGCCGGCAGAAATGTAAGCCAGTAGTTTTTCCGGCTTTTCACCAGATAGACCGTGATGGTCCATAGCACAACGGTGGCCAGCGTCTGGTTGGACCAGGCAAAATAGCGCCAGATGATATCAAAGTTGATTTGTGTGATAAAAAATCCGATGGCAAACAGCGGAATACTGATGTAGAGCCGGTTTTTCATCGGGCCCTGTTTGAGATGGAGAAAATCGGCAACGATGAGCCTGGCGCTCCGGAAAGCAGTGTCGCCGGAGGTGATGGGCGCTGCAACCACGCCAAGAATAGCCAGAAGCGCTCCGAATTTCCCAAGCAGGACAATGGCTGCTTCATTCACCGCCCATGCGGCATTTCCCTGGTGTTGGTTCATAATATCATTCAGCTCGCGGACTCCGCCAAAAAAGCTCATGCCGATTGTGGCCCAGATCATGGCAACAACCGCTTCGGTAAGCATTGCTCCGTAAAATATACGCCGCCCCAATTTTTCGTTTTTCATGCAGCGCGCCATCAATGGCGACTGCGTGGCATGAAATCCCGAAATGGCTCCGCAGGCAATGGTTATAAACAGCATGGGAAATATCGGAAAGTCATCCGGATTGCTGTGAAAGTTTTTTAAACTTTCGGGGGTGAGCTCCGGAATCGGATAGCCTTTGACAAACAGCGCCACAATCAGCCCGACGGCCATAAAGAGAAGTGCAAATCCGAAAACCGGATAAATCCTGCCAATGATTTTATCAATGGGCAGCAATGTGGAAAGGATATAATAAATAAAGACAATCCATATCCAGAAGGTCATGCTGTTGAGGTCCGGTGTCAGGCCCGAAAGGATTTTGGCCGGCCCCACAATGAAAACCGCCCCCACAAGAATCATCAGAAAGACGGTAAATGCCCGCATAATCTGCTTTGCGCCGTTTCCAAGATAAATTCCAATGATTTCGGTAATGCTCAGCCCATTGTGCTTCAGCGAAAGCATTCCTGAAAAATAGTCATGCACCGCGCCGGCAAACACGGAACCCAATATGATCCAGAGATAGGCTACCGGCCCCCACATAGCGCCTGCCACCGCGCCGAATATCGGCCCGAGGCCCGCAATATTTAAAAACTGAATCAGGAAAACCCGCCACCACGGCATGGGAATGTAGTCCACACCATCGGTCATGGTATAGGCCGGAGTGGGCCGGTTTTCATCAATGCCAAAAACACGCTCAAGGTACCTGGAATAGATAAAATAGCCGGCAAACAGGACAAGCAGTGAAATGGTCAGTGTTAGCATATGCTGTTTTTAAAGTCTTTTCTTTTTAAATACAAAGATATTTTTTTGGCGTACTCCTGCAAAAAATCTTCTGGAAAAGTGTATGCCTTTCCGCTCCTACTCTCTGTTTTTCATCGCTTTTTTGGAAAGATTACGCACATACGCATTTTCATGTGTTGAAAGCTCCTGCATTTTCCGGGCTACCTGACCGTTTTTAGTTATAAACTCCGGCAACACTAACCTGAGAATCAAATTATAGGCGCCAACTCCGATTTTCTGCTCAGAAAACATTTCCAAAAGGTCAAGCACCGACCTTTCATTGATTTTCCCGAAAGCAATAAACTTCCAGAGTATTTTATATTTTACGCTCATATCCGCATCAGCCAGTATTCCGGTGAGTTGTTGCTGTATGACGGTGTCTGCCAGCATTCCGGTATTAAAATAATCGAGCGCCCCGTCCACCAAAGCGGAGTCATCGGCTTTGATGTATTCAAGAATCCGGGGGTAAAAAGTTTGGTGAAACGCCGGGTTTCTGCTTACGGACTGTACGGCCCATATATTGTATTCCGGTTTTGCACTGTCAAACATTTTGGAAAGATACTCCCTGTCCGCACGCTGATTAAGAATGTTGAAAATCTCATTTTGCACAGGCCCGTAAACGGTATGCCAGAGGGTATAACAGGTGAAAACTGCATCTTTCACCACCACTTCGGCCAGCGTGGGCTGGGTGGCTGCCGTGTAGCCGTCCACTTCGTAGGGGTCAATGGAGTCGGGAACAACAATTAAATCGTCCTGCTCCAGTGTATTTAAAATGGATGCCGTGTCAAGCAGAATACTTTCCAGTTGCCGGTAATCTTCAGGCTCAAAAGGGGTATGATCTGATTTGGTCAGCGGTTCATCTTCCGGAATCTGCAGGCCAAGGTAATTTCCGGCGCCATCCCAGAAAAGCCACAGCCGGATCATTTTACATTCTCCCGATATGCAGACATCCTTGAAAACATACCGGCAAAACCATACCGGCAATCCGCTTTCGTCCTGCAACTCAATCAATGCAGACCCCGAAAGTGAATCTGCCGGTTCTTCAAAATAATGAGTGACCCGATTCCCTTCCATGGTCAGAAAATCGGTTGGTAAACGTTCCGGAGATACGCCGGAAAAACCAGTGAAAATCAGGATTCCAAATGCAGTCAAAAGTGGAAAAAAATATTTTGTCCTGAATAGTATCATTCGTAACCGGGTTAATTTAAAACTTCATTTTACCTGAATACTAACGCATTAACAACCTTTTTTGTTTTGAATTAGCAGTCATTGGGAAAA
>CAZVAD010000062.1:13919-15450 GCA_964624645.1 uncultured Mariniphaga sp. | reverse complement strand
AAATTCTTTTTCCACAAAATATTTTTTTCTAATTCTTTCTGCTCGCTCAATTTCCCTTTCTGGCATTTTCTGTGCCTTTTTAATAAATCCGTGCGTAGCTAAAACCAACATTTCCTTTGAATCTATTTTATCCCAAAACGCCAACAATCTTATTTGCTTTCCAAGGCATTTTGTTCTAAACTCCCAGATGTTGTCATTCAGTTTCTTAAACAATTCCGGATCGCTTGTTTGTTCTGCTATTCAAGTATTGAAAATCACCTTCTTTTTGGATTTCTCATCCAATGTTTCAAGAAACTTATCGACTTCTTCAAGAAATATGGTTTCAAAGTATTTCATTTATTTTCTTTCAGCAAAGATAATAAAGTTTCAAAATATTGAAACAATGTTTGTATTACTGTTTTTAGTATTTTGTTTTGGAGTGTAGCACAACTTCATTGTTTACTAACCCGATATACAAACATCACCAGTATAAACTCTGCAACATTCGCCAACCGTTTTTAGTTATTCCTTAAATAGATTACACACACAGATTGACAGTTATGCTGAAACCAGATTCTAAATCTGTTTTGCAACAGCAAAATGAAATGATTTACGGAAATTTAGGATATTTTTTGAAATCGGGTTTTCGTTTTTCCAAAAAGGCGTTTTTCCCTTCCTGCGCTTCTTCGGTAAGGTAGTAGAGCAGGGTGGCGTTTCCGGCAAACTCCTGAATACCTACTTGTCCGTCCAATTCGGCATTCAGACCGAGTTTTAGCATACGCAGCGCCAGGGGGCTGTGTTCCTGCATTTTTTGAGCCCACGCCACCACTTCATTCTCCAGGTCTTCCAACGGAACCACCTGGTTCACCAGTCCCATTTCCAGCGCTTCGGCTGCCGAATACTGCCGGCACATGAACCAGATTTCGCGGGCTTTTTTCTGCCCGACAACGGAAGCAAGATAGGACGAACCAAGTCCGGCATCAAAACTGCCCACTTTGGGGCCCGTTTGCCCGAAAATTGCATTTTCACTGGCAATGCTGATGTCGCATACCACATGCAGCACGTGCCCGCCGCCTATGGCGTAGCCGTTCACCATGGCAATCACCGGTTTGGGCATACTGCGGATCTGGCGCTGCACCTCCAGGATATTCAGGCGCGGAATTCCATCCTTGTCAATATATCCCCCCTTGCCCTTGACGGTCTGGTCGCCCCCTGAGCAAAAAGCCTTGTCACCGGCGCCGGTGAGCACCACCACGTGAATCCGCGGATCTTCACGGCAAATATTCAGCGCATCGCTCATCTCATTAACAGTCGTTGGCCGGAATGCATTCCGGTATCGCTCGCGGTTGATGGTGATTTTCCCGATTCCGTCAAAATAGTCGAAAAAAATATCTTCGTATTCCCTGATGGTTTCCCAGTTGCGTGTACTTTTCATTTTATGATAATTTTAATTTTTTCAATCAAAAACCCTGAACTGAATTCAGGATTTATCGTATGCTGAACAAAACTATAAAAGAACGGCCCGCCGGTTTTGTTCAAATTGATAATTTCA
>CAZVAD010000062.1:7997-13819 GCA_964624645.1 uncultured Mariniphaga sp. | reverse complement strand
CAGGCCCTTTGAGCATACTGAAAATGTTTCCGCCACCATTGTGAATAACGACAATGCGCAGATTGTCCTTCACATAGTTGTTCCACAACGCATTGGAATCGTAGAAAAAAGAGAGATCGCCCAAAATGATGGTATTCAGCTTTGGGGATTCCGAAGCAAAACCGACAGCGGTTGAGAGGGAGCCGTCAATTCCGCTGGTGCCGCGGTTACCGAAATATTCAACATGGTTTACCATTTCGCACAGCAGCGCATAGCGCATCGGCGAACTGTTTCCAAGATGCAACACCGAGTTTTCCGGAACATTTTTCAGCAATTGCTGAAAAACAGTAAAATCACAAAACTCCGCCCCGGAAACAAATGCATTCCGCAAACGGAAAATCTGCCTTTCCCTTTCTTTCCAACGCTGATGGAAGACTCTTTTTTTAGCTGAAACCCTTTGGAAAATCTGTCCAAAAAAATCTGCCGGCTCCATACGGATAAGCCGCGTCAGCGATTGATAGGTGTCATAATAGCGATTGGACAAATCGAGATGCCAGTGCTCTTCAGGCGGATTCTTGCGCAGAAACTTGCGGAGATTCCCGGAAACAAAAGCGCCACCGGCGGAGATAACCAAATCGGGCTGAAAATCTGCTTTTATTGTGTCATTCAGTGAAGCAATCACTATCTCAGGATTGCTGCAAAACAACGGATGGCTCAGGTTTGCCAGCTGCTCATGCAACACGACAACGCCGGTTTTTTCTGCCCATGCAGCTAAAATTTCTTCTAACTGAGCATTTGCCCTGCCCTGCCCCATAAGGATTAAAATCTTCTCCGACCGGTCAAATATTTCCGTCAGGTTTTGCATTTCGTTTTCTGTCAAAACGGATTTCGTCTCCGTGAGCCGGATAATTTTGGGTTGGGGCAGCGCTTCGTCCGTCAGCGTATGCAGCGGCTCTTCCAGCGGAATGTTGATATGCACCGGCCCGGGCGCTCCATCAACGGCAATGTTCAGCGCTTCATTAATCAGCCGCCCGGCATGCCAGAGCACTTTTTCGGTTTCTTCCAACGGAAGTGTGATCTCCATTTTACAAAAAGCGCTGAAAATATTTTTCTGCCTGATGGTTTGGTTTTCTCCCTGGTCTGTCCGGTATTCCGGCCTGTCTGCCGTCAGCGCAATCAGCGGAATATTCTGATAGAACGCTTCCGCCATTGCGGGCGCCAGATTGAGTGCGGCTGTTCCCGAAGTGCAGACCAATGCCACGGGCTTTTGCACGGCCTGAGCCAGGCCAAGGGCAAAATAACCGGCGCTCCGTTCGTCAACAATACTCCGGCAATTGAACTTCCCGCTGTTGACAAACGTGTGCACCAACGGCCCGTTGCGCGAGCCAGGGGAAATGACAACATCTTCGATGCCCTTGGCATGAAGAATAGCGGCAAGCCGGCGAATATGTTTTTTGTCTGAAATCATCGGTTTTGTACTGTTTCAATGGCCGAAAGCAGTGTGGCTGCCTTGCGGATGGTTTCTTCCCATTCTTTTTCAGGAACCGAGCGGGAGGTGATTCCCGCCCCGGAATATAAAATATAATGCTCCGGCGTGATCTCCATACAACGCAGGTTCACAAACAGCGCCACATTGCCGTTTAACCGCCAGGGGCCAAGATAACCGGTATAGTAGCGGCGCGGATGTTTTTCAATTTTTGAAATGAATTCCGCCGCCTTCTGTTTTGGATAACCGCACACTGCCGGGGTGGGATGCAGCGCAGCAATAAAATCACCCATGTTCTTTTCCAGTTTTTTGGCGGCAAACCGGAAACTTGTAACCAGATGTGCCACTTTTCCGCTTTCCAGGGTTTCGGGACCGCGCGTAGTGTAAGGATAAATGCTGAACCGGTAAAACGCATCTAACAGATACCGTGAAACAAAGGCCTGTTCCTCAATTTCCTTGGTGTGCCAGGCGTATTCATGGTTCGGACGCCGCACCTGCGTTCCTGCCAGCGAAAAGACTTCCATTGTTTTTCCTTCGCTGCGAAGCAAAACTTCAGGCGTGGCGCCCATCCACAGCCCGGCGGCTCCGGTTTTCCGGCTGCAAGCGGGAATATTCACCAGATAGACAAAAGCATTGGGCGTTTGCTGCATCAACTGCATGTAAACTTCGCCCACCGACTCGCTTTTCCGGGCAAACGGAATTAACCGCGAAAGAATGGCTTTTGCCAGTTTTGTACGCTTCATTTCACGGATGGCCTCTTCAACTTCCGCTAAAAAATCTTCCTGTGAAAGAAAAGAACGGGCATCCGGTTCAGTTTCTTCAGCCGGTTGCTGCGGAATGGCATCAAGGTCAATTTTCAGGATGTCCTGCACCCCTTTTTTATAAATCCCCGGCCGGATGAGAATTGCCGGACTCTCTTCCCTGTTTTCATAGGGCGCAAAAACGAATCCATCCAGATTGTTCAGGTGATCGGACTGCGTGGAACAGACAATGTTTTCCTTGTCTGAGATGAGAATTTCGGGAGATTTGCTTCCGGGTGCAGACCACAATGCAAAAGGACAATTTTTTGCAAGCAGCTTATTGATAAAAAGAGGTAAGTTTTCTGAATCACGCATTTCTTTTTAAAATCATGTTCGTAACCCGGATGCTTGATAAAAGCCTTCCCTCTTCGCTTTTGATATCCACGTGCCAGATATGGGTCCGGTTTCCACGGTGGATGATATTTGCTTTTGCCAGCGCTTTCCCTTCGGACAAAACGCCGATATGATTCCCGGAAACCTGAATGCCATACGAGTTGTATTCATTCATGTCAATAATCAGCATACTCCCCAATCCCGCCAGGGTTTCGGCCATGGCAAGATTTGTTCCTCCGTGTAAAATGCCGTCGGGGCGGCAGTTTTTTTCCGAAAGTATCAAATATCCTTCAACAACGCCGTCACCAACCGCAGTAACCGTAATTCCGATATTGCCTATCAGACTGTGCTTCATCGCCTGATTAATCAAATCAGGTGGAGTATCAAAATTCAGCAGACTTAAATCCATAATGATTTATCAAAAATGTGCCTAAAAATAGAAATTTAGTTTTTTACTGTGCTAAAGTAAACCGGAAACTCACGCCTAAGTTTGATGTTGAGGTGGGAAATGAGAGCGATGTAAACGGATTGTTAAGTATTTTATCAAAGAAAACACGCAACTGGAACCGGTCGCTGAGCATGTAATCGGCAGTGGTTTTAAGCGTAAAAGCGCTTTGTCCGGCAGTAATCTGGTCATTGCCCTCAACAATTTTCCGCAAAACAGTCTTGTTTTTCCGGTATGAAATATCTGCCCGGACATTCAGGTCGTTGGAATATGCCTGTTGGGAACTTTTTGTTTTGATGATCAGATCCATCTGGGTGAAGCGGTATCCCACGCCCACAGCATATTCATCGCTCAGCACTTCGGCAATCTGGTTGTTTGCAAAAGAGAGGGTGAGGTTTCGCGATTTTTTAATTTCACCGCGTGTGGTCAGGTCGCCGTGCCACATAATATCCATATTGATGAGCGGACTGAATGTTTCCATGATACTCACCGAGTTGAAATCGAACGGAGTGATAAAATTGTTGGCAATGTCGCGCACATAGCTGAATCCGTCTTCCTGCGCCTGATATTTCAGGTTGGTGATGAACGAGCCCACATTGTAGCTGGAGCGGTAGGCGTGTGTAAAATTCAGCGATTGCATGATGCGGTTCAGTCCCGGAATTTTTGAGACCATCCCTTCATACTGAATCCGCCAGTTGGGACGGATATATTTCACGGAGGGAAAAAGCCCCAGCGAAATGGTTTTGGGGTCTTTATTCTGATATGCCGCCAAAAATGCCGGAACAAGCACCTCTACAGAGTTGGGGCCATACCCATCAGGGAAGCCGGTTTCGGGATTTACGGCGGAAGGATCGTAGCCTAATCCGCTGTTGGAATTCCTTTGCCCGGCCAGCCGCCAGGCAATGATTTCTCGGTATTCCTTCAGATTTTCAAAAGCTTTTGACTGGTGCACCTCCCCTTTGCCCATGGCAAAAAAGGCTGTCCCCCAGGTGAGGGTGGACATGCTGAAATTGCCGGTTTCGGTGAAACTGTTGGCAACAAAACTTTCCGTTGAAGGATTGTAGTTATAGAATTCACTGCTGTTTTTTGAGAAAGAGCGGTCGGCTGTGATGTCAACACGAAGGTCAGGCAGCGGTTCAAAAACCGTGCGGACACTGATTCTTTCATTTTTATTGAAAAGATAGGGCATGTTCAGTGTGGAGTCGGTGGTGACCCATCCGTTTCTTGCCGCCCTCCGGGCAAAGTTATAATCCTGCCATCCGGCAAGGAATGGCATCCCGGGGGCAAAACTGGAGCCTAAATCGCGCCCGAACATGTTCACTTCCGGATGGTAATTTCC
Organism: uncultured Mariniphaga sp.; assembly: GCA_964624645.1. GTDB lineage: Bacteria > Bacteroidota > Bacteroidia > Bacteroidales > Prolixibacteraceae > Mariniphaga. The sequence continues at coordinate 9,437 of CAZVAD010000062.1, read as the reverse complement.
GGCGCCAAAGAGCACAGGTTGCGGCAGATAGCCCGGCAAAACGGTACCTCCGTTCAGGCTGTAACTCACGGATATTGTCCGTACACCAATCAGGATGCGGGTGGTCAGGTCAAGTACATCTTTTAGGAATGACTGCTCGCCGGGGACACCAGTAACAGTAATTTGTCCCTGTCCGCCGTCAGCCAGCGGGGTAAACTCAATGTTATTGATGTCCACAATGTTTACACGCCCGCGGACTGCCTCTCCTTTTTCATCGGTAACCATAACTTTCACTTTCCGTGTTTTCAGTTTGTGATTTACCGTTTGTGCCTTATTTGCCGCAAGGCCGATATTTCCTGAAAAAGTTTCCTCGGTTTTTTGCGGCTGTTGTTGTTGCTGCTGCTGTTGTTGTTGCTCCCTTGTTCCGCCGGACTGGCGGTTCAGGCTGTATCGGCTGCTTCCCGTTCTTTTGAATTTATTGTTCAGTTCCTGAAAATAGGGAACTTTGTTGTAGAGACTTTGCAGGTTAACATTTCCGGTGAGCTGAAGATTTCTTGAGTTCTGCACCCGGTTCCCCAGCCGGATGGTGTCGGCTGTGATGGGACCTGCCAGCCAGTCGTAGGTTCCCTGATACCTTGCGGTTGACGTGATGAAATTCAGCGCTTTAATCCGGCTGAACGGCAAGGTGTAGGTAATGTTCACATTGTGATTGTATAGTGTCGGCCTTCCGAGATTCCAGAGGTTTGAGAGAATCGAGTCGCGTTTCAGCTCATAGTCATCCAGGTGGCGGTTAATGGCTCCTTCCGGCTCATCAATCCGCGAAGTTCCGCGCGAGGAAAAATCAAATTTCAGCGATCGGGTAACATCGTAGCGCAAATCAAAAAAGCGGTTCCACAGAAAATCCTTTTCGTAGGTGGCCGGCAGCACAAACTGCGGATTGGTGATATTCCGGTTCTGGGTTTCATGGTAGCGGCGCGAAAGGTCGGTACGGTAGGAAATCTGGGTCGGCAGCGGATAAAAATTAAAATCGCCAAGCAACTTCAAAGGACCTTTTTTCAATACGCCTACGTTTTTCAGCGGCTCCACAATTTGAGGACGGCTGCTGTAGTTATAGGAAAACATTCCGCGGTAGGTTTTGTCCACATCAAGCTCTGTGTTTACATTTCGTCTGAAAACTTCGTTGTAGGCATAGGAAACCGAGAAATTCTCCGGGTCCCAGATGTGTGTCCGGGTCTGCTGGCGCTGCGGCTCCACCCTCACGTTGGTGAAATTCAGACTCTTCCGGGTAATCAAATCCTGCGCAATAAACTTTACTGAATCCCTTTCGTGTTTTGAATCGGCTCTTTCCAGCGATTTTTTCATTTCGATATCCGGTTCCAGCGGGTTGTATTGCGGGTTCCTTGCACTTCGCGAATAGCCATAATAGAGCGGCAGCCTGACGCCCGCTTTTTCAGGCAGGAA
>CAZVAD010000062.1:0-7897 GCA_964624645.1 uncultured Mariniphaga sp. | reverse complement strand
ATGCCTATGTCCGAGCCGGCCATGCGCATGTCGGCATTCCGTTCCAGCTTGATGTTTGTAAAAAGCTCAAGCGGGATGTCCAGCCGGTTGGCATCGGGCCAGACGATATACCGGTCACTCTCAATCTCGCCGTTATACCTGCCCGGCGGCGTAAGCGCCAGCGGAACTTCGTATTCGTAATAGTTGAAATTATAGTCGGAACCGATGCGGATGAAAAAGTGCAGTTCGTCGTCTTTCAGCGGAAATTCAGGAATTTGCTCGGCATGCACTTCCAGTTTCAGTCTTTTATACCTTCTGAAATCCATATACAGGGATTTGTAGGCTGCGCGCGCATCGCCCTGTTCCAGTTCGGTCACTTTCAGCATCATGGATTGCTCATTCAACTGCCGGAGTGAAGGATTTGTCGGGTCGATCACCCTGCTTATGCCGGGAGGCAAAATGTAATTCACCGGCTGGCGGCTGGAATTTTCTTCAATATTTACCGACGAAACATCGAAAGTGGCATTGGCGGAAACCGCATCCGGTTCGCCGATATCACGGGTATAGCGACGCCAGTTGGCACGCACAAGGTCAAAAGTGGCAAAACGCAGAATAACAGGGTCTTCAAACCCATGCAGATACATTCTCATAAACCGGATAGACCTGAAATCTCGGATATTTCCAAAAACTTCATCGGGGTCGCGGACAGGAATTTTGAACTGATACCATTTCACCGTGCCAATCTGATTGTTTTTCAACTGCACATTGCTCTCTTTGATATCGGTAATATAGTTGCTGCCCATCTGCATGTCCTCTTTCCTGATTTTCACCCGGTACTGATAATAGCGCTCGTTTTCGTTCAGCGTATTGTCATTGTTGATGTCTTCCATATCGGGAATCGAGGAAGCGGCAACCGGATAAGTTTCAGGCGACATTTCGGGGGTCGGGGAATTGCCATCAGGGCCGTTAAAGTTTTTGTAGCGCTCCAGAATTCCAACCTTGTCCCTGTCAAATTCCGAACTTCTGTAATACCTGAAATTGTCAGAAGACGGGTCGTTGCGGTATTTTTCAAAAACATCGTCATACACCAGTTCCTTAAGCCTGTCCAGATAGTCCTTGAAGAAAAGACGCTCATCGGAATCGTTCAAACCATCCAGACCAATATCCTGAAATTCCCGGGACTTGGGATTGTTATCAAAGGCATTCACCAGCGACTGAAGGGTTGAAACCCTTCCCCAGGCGGTGGTGTCAACATTTGTCAGCACTTCAGAAGTGGGCAGCCCCTGCTCAAAGGATTTCCGCCCGTCTCTTAAAATATCTTCGGAAATATCCCCCAGATTGAAGTACAGTTCACCGCCATTATGCCGGTTCAGCGTGTCGTACACAAAGGGGTCCATCATCCAGAATTCGATAAACTCAATGTTTGCAGTTTCAAAATCGCTGGTTTCAATCCGCCGCATGATGCCGCCCCACCGTGATTCGGGGTCGGCAAGCGTTCCGTCGGAGTTTACTCCGGCAGAATAGGGCGACGGGTAAGTATCGTAATTGTATGGCCCGCGCTCTTCGGGATAATAAGCCACATCGAAAACCGGGATATTGGTAGGCTGCCCCACCGGGGATTCTCTGGCAGGGAATATCTCCTTTTCAAACACTTCGCGGACAAAGTGATTCGACTGCAAGTCCGGGTCATTGCGGATATGGTCGGGAGTGAGCGGCGTGTTTCTGAGGAACAGCGGATCAATGATGTAAAAAGCCAGTTTAGCCCGGTTAAAACCATACTCTAACTGATTGATCAGGTTTCCTTCCGGGAAAAGGCTGTTCTGATGCTGCGGCGTGCTGGCAAGCGTCCAGGCCTGCCTTGCCTTCAGGTCAATGGTTGTTTTTGTTCCTTCAAAATCATCAATATAGGCGTTTCCGCTTTTTTCAATAACGCTGGAATGCCCGGGAATCAAACGTGCAATTTCTGCCTCCACATCAATGGTTGAGGGGGTGGTTGTGCTGTAGAAAGGAAGCACGTTCAACGCTTTTGTCAGGAGCTTGCTTTGGGTGGAAAAACGGGTATCCATTCCCACCATGAGGTTGGCAATGGGGTCGTCGCCATAGTCAATTTTTTGGGTCAGCGGTTTTTCCTGCATGTAGAGCGCGGTGGCGCCAATATTGAAATGATCGGAAAACGCATAGTTTGCATGGGTTCCAAGCAGTGTTTTCCTCTGCATGGTAAACAGGTCTTCACTTTCGGTTGAAACCTGAATCGGCGTGCCTGCTTCCAGTAGCGCCTGATTGATAATTTTCACACTGCCGAGCGTATAGTCAACGGTGTAGTCCACATTTTCCACCAGTGGCCGGCCTCCGGCGCTGACCCTCACCGAGCCCTGCGCAAGATTCAGAGTCCCCAGGGAGATGTCGGAGCCGGAAGCTCCCTTGTAGCTCCCGACCAACCGGAATTTATTGTGCTCGGCATCCTGTTCGGCAAAAACCTGTGTGGAGTCATAAAGCGATTGAAAAGTGTATTTTTCAATGAGGTTCTGATCCTGGATTGAATCGGCAAGATGGCGCCCGAAAGGCTCCAGCACCGGAAAAATTATCCTGCCCCGGTTGGAATTCACAGTGATTCCTTCAATGTAGTCAAATCTGCCGTCTTTGTATGGGTCCAACTGTTTATTCAGTTTGTCCAGATTCATCACCTCCAGAAGGATGCGGCCATTGAGCCGGCCCTCGGGCAGGTAATTAATATAAGTGCCGGTAGAATCATTCTGATACACAACATCCAGCACAAACTCATCAGAAGTTAGCTGATACGCTCCCAGATTGTAGATGTTTTTCATCATCAGATTCCAGGTCGGCAGGTTGGGCGAAAGGTTTGTCCCTTTGAGGAGTTTTAGTATCAGCGTTTGGGGCGCCTCAACTCCATCGGTGGAAAATTCACCCACCTGAAAGATTTTCCCGGATGAGGTGTAGCTGAATGCCACTGCCAGCACCTCGTCAGTATTCAGGGAGGTATTCAGGGAAATGTATCCAAGCCGCTCGTTAACAGTATATTCTGACGGATTAAGTTTGCGCGCCTGCTCAATCTTTTCAAAATCCTGTCCGCCGACAAACTCCGGGCTGAGCTGCCCCAGTACCGGCGTAATATTCTGTGTCATACGAATATCGCCATAGGTGGTTGTCATTTCGTGATAGAGCCTGTTGGCGTCGCTGTGCGGAAAAATATTTTCGGGATAGGGCAATCCCATTGTTTCCTGAAAAGAGGCAATATTGTTAAAAATGTGCGGGTTATGCTCTCCCAAATCCTGAAATGCGATAATGTCGCGCGATTCGTTGAAGTTGTTCGATTTGTTGGTTACCCAGATTTCTATTTTGTTGATGGTGATGGGTGAAAGCGGAACTGCCGTGTTTTGCAGCCACTTGTCATAGTTGTCCCTGAAATATTGCGACAGGAAAAAGTGCCGGTTGGCATCGTAATCAGCTGCTGAAATTTCATAGGTGGTAACTTGTGCGCCGCCTTCCGTTTCAACCGTCTGGCTTTCGCCCTTATGCTGTGAAAACAAGGTGGTCAACGTAAGTTTCCCAAACTGCATTTCCGTTTTCACCCCGAAAAGGTTGGATGCACCCGTGATAAGCGATCCGCTCAGCGGGAGGGATACATTACCGGCTTCAACCCGTTTGATGATTTCATCGTCTTCGCCGGTGTATTCAAGGTTCATTTTATTTTCATAATCGAAAGTGGCTTCGGTATTGTAATTTACCCGCATGTTCATTTTGGAACCGATTTGCCCCATCACGTTCATCTGGATTTTTTCATCAAAATCAAAAGTGGGCACTCTGCGCAGGCGCTCGGGGATTGCCGGATTTTCAGTTTTGTTCACCTGATAACCGAAACTCACTTCCACATAGCCCTGCGGCTGAATATTCACCACATTTCCGCCAAAAACACGGTTAAATGCCTCGCCACCAACGGTAAGCTGCGGAATGAGGGAGCCCCGCCTGTCCATTTCGTGTATCCTGCTGCGCTGCCTCCAGTAGTCTTTTATGGATTTGTCGAAGTCATATTTTGCGAAATCCTCGCGCGACATAGCCTGTGGAAGACGATAGTTGAGATTTCCTATCTTTTCATAGAAAATATATTGCCCGGTTTCATGGTCATACTCAATTTCAATATTGATGTTTTCGGGCTTATTGAGGAATAATTTCGTTGAATCCTCTGACGGCGTTCCGAAGGCGGGCTGATCCTTAAAAGGGAAAGGCAACGCACCTGCCGGTTTTGCAGTGGTGGTGTCCTGCGGCTGCCCGGAAGCCGCGAAATAGAAGTTGTTTGCTGCTGCCTGGCCGGTTCCGGCAATTATGAGCAGGCAGGCGAGCAGACAGGCTATATATAGTTTTTGAAAAAAAAGACCCAATCTCATCCCAGTTTTTATAACCTTTTTAATGCTGTTTTTATGACACGCTCAACAGTCGCTTCAGGATTTTCCCTGATAATTTTTTCGATTACTTTTCCGGCATCCTTTTTCGCGAATCCCAGCATGGCTAAAGCAGATAACGCTTCATTGCGCAGAGTATTGTCTGCCGGAAATAAAAATTGAGCGCCTTCGGAAACTTTTCCAAGCTTGTCTTTCAGGTCAATAATAATCCGCTGGGCGGTTTTTATTCCTATCCCCTTGACCGTTTTCAGCACATCCGTATTTCCGGTAGTTATTGCAGCCACAATTTCATCGGGCGTAAGCGAGGAAAGCATCATAATAGCCGTGGCAGCCCCAACGCCGCTCACGGTAATCAGACTACGGAACAGTTCCCGTTCATCCTTTTCAGCAAATCCGTAGAAAATATGCGCGTCATCGCGTACCACCTGGTGCAGAAACAGCAAAACTTCCGTTTTCCCGCTCAGCTTACTGTAGGTGTTCAATGAAATATTCACAAAATAACCGATGCCCCCGGTTTCTATCACCACGCTTGCCGGATTGAGGCCGGCTATTTTTCCCCTGAGAAATTCATACATAAGCAAATTCTTTAATAATCCTGCCCCTCTTCCGATTCAATATCAACGCTCTCATCTTCCTGATTCATCGCAACATCATATTTTTTCAACGGGTCTTTGGAGATTTCCTCATAAATTTTCCGGTTTTTGTAAATATCAATAGCCAGAAAAAGGGATTGCCTGAATGAATCGGGAGATGCTTTGCCCTCTCCTGCAATGGTATAGGCTGTGCCGTGTGCAGGCGATGTGCGCACCACGGGAAGCCCGGCGGTGTAGTTCACGCCGCGTTCAAAAGAAGCCAGTTTGAAAGGGATCAGTCCCTGGTCATGGTACATGGCTAAAATAGCGTCAAATTTCCGGTGGTTATCCGAAACGAAAAAACCATCTGCCGGATAAGGCCCCAGAGCAATCAATCCCTCTTTCTGAGCCTGCTGAATGGCAGGGATGATGATTTCATTTTCCTCACTTCCCAGAAGGCCGTTGTCACCGGCATGGGGATTCAGTCCAAAAACGGCAATCCGCGGACGGGTGATGGCAAAATCTTCCCGCAGCGATTGCGACATGGTACGCAATTTCGACAGGATGACCTCCTTGGTGATGTGTTCCGTTACTTTCGAGAGCGGTATATGGGTGGTAACCACTCCGACTTTCATGGTTTCGCTGACCATGAGCATCAGAAAATTCCCCGACTTGAAACGCTGCGCCAGAAATTCGGTATGCCCGGGGAAATTAAATTTTTCGCTCTGGATGTTGTCTTTATTGATGGGCGCAGTAACCAACGCGTCAATCCATCCGTTCTGAAGATCGGTAACTGCCCTGTCAAGCGCCATGAATGACGCTTCACCGGCTTCGGGCGTGGATTTTCCTATTTCCACGCGGATGTTGTCGTCAATACAGTTGAGCACATGCGCGCGCTTTGGGCCGGCATCCTTTGCAGAACGGATATGATTCAGGCTGATATTACCGATGCCTAACACTTTGCGGTAATATGCAGCCACTTTGGGCGAGCCGTAAACAATGGGCGTGCACATCTCCATGATGCGTGCATCCATGAGGGTTTTCATTATAATCTCATAGCTGATGCCGTTTATATCGCCATGCGTAATTCCTATTTTAATCGGATTTGACATTTTAAAGTTTTTCAGGATGAATAATCGTTGAAAATAAGCGCGTAAAGTTACATTTTAATTGAATGTTTTCAAAAACCGGCAAAGCAACCGGACGCCAAAGCCTGTTCCGCCTGCCGGAAGGTAGTCACTCCTTTCATGCAGGAAAGCCACTCCGGCAATATCTAAGTGCAACCACGGATAACCGGTAAAATGTTCAAGAAATTTTCCGGCGATGGAGGTCTGCGCTTCCCGTGTTCCCAGATTATTCAAATCGGCAACGGATGATTTCAGCGGCCTGGCGTATTCTTCCCACAAAGGCACTTCGATGATCCGTTCGTAAACCTGCTGCCCGGCCTGTTTCAGCTTTTCAAGATGGCTGCTGCTGTTTCCCATGCCGACAATTCCATGGGAACCGGCAATGATTCCGGCAGAACCGGTGAGCGTTGCCACATCAATGACCAGCTGCGGATTGTATCTTTTAGCATAAGTCAGCGCATCGGCAAGCAGTAAGCGGCCTTCGGCGTCTGTATTTTTGATTTCCACGGTGGTTCCGTCGAGCATGGTAATGATATCACCGGGAACGTAAGCGTTTCCATCCGGGCGGTTGTCGGTTGCCGGAACCAACCCGACTAAATGGAGCGGAAGCCTGTTTTTTGCTGCGGCATAAAGTGTTGCCGCAACAACAGCGCCGCCGCCCATGTCGCATTTCATGTAATCCATGGATTTTGCCGTGGGTTTCAGGCTGAGGCCGCCGGTGTCATAAACCACCCCCTTTCCCACAAGCACCACCGGCTGCGGATTTTTGGCATTTTCAGGCTTCCATTCCATAACGGTGAATGTCGGCGGGTCAATGCTCCCCTGGTTCACAGCAAGCAATCCGCCCATGCCCAACGCTTCAAGCGCTGCTTTGTCAAGTACCTTTACGGAGAACCCGGATTCATTTCCCATTTTTTCCATCTCTTTCGAAAACTGAACGGCAGTCAGGTAAGAGAGCGGCTCGTTGACCAGATTCCGTGCAAGAAATACGGCTTCCATCACGTTTTTCAATTCAGCAAGCTGTGCATCAGTCACCTGTTCTTCAAGTAATTCTATTTTGGATAAGGTGAAATCATCCTTCTCCTTTTTATACTTTGAAAATGAATAGGCAGAAAGCAGCAGCCCTTCCAAAAACGGCAAAATCAGGCTTTCGGACGTTTTCCCGATTATCTGAACAGTTGTTATTTTTTCGGCTTTCAGTACATCAAAAAATTTGGAACCGGCTTTTCGGGCTATCTCCATTTGATGCCAAAGCTCTTTTTCTTCGTTGACTTTATGGAAAAAGAAAACCTGGGGCTGCCTGTAGAATGTCCACTCCGATGCTTTTTCCAGTTTTTCTTTCAGATAATCCGGATCGGTTTCCGGGAATGAAGAAAGCACGTCAAAATCGCTGAATATTGCGGCTGTTGAGGTATGCGGCTTTATTTGTGCTGCTATTTCAATTTTTGGTATCATCATCAATAATTTTTGCAAAAATACATAAACTTATTTTTTCAGTTCCATGGTGTTCACAGAGGTAATTCAACGGAAAAACAGAAGGTTTTGTTTTTCTGACCGGCATTGAATCCGGGAAAATCTTTTTATCCACAAAATTTCCCTGACGCATTAAACACAAAATCACAAAGAAACGAAAACCTGCCTGCCGCCTTTCTGCTACAAATCTCTATGCCAACCAATTGTTGCCGGATAAATTGGCTGCAATAATCCTAAAAATCAGATAAAGCGAACAAGTTTCTCTTCAGATATTTTTTTTTATTTTCAACAGCAACTGAATATTACTTTCAGGTTAATTTTTAACTTT